>JANNXB010000336.1:0-2465 GCA_031409355.1 Betaproteobacteria bacterium
GACCGAAGGCCAGGTAGCGAGCATGCCGTTGAACAATACGTGCGCCTGGCCGGCCACCACGGCGGTGACCGCATCCGAGCCGCCCTTGTAGGGGATGTAGGTCCAGTTGACGCCGGTGCGTTGCGCGAACTCGATCCCGGCAAGCTGCGGCGCGCCGCCGATGCCCGAGATGGCGAAGTTGAGCTTGCCGGGATGGGCCTTGGCCATCGCGATCAGCTCCTTGACGTCCTTCACCTGCACGTCCGGGTGGACTGCGAGGACATGCGGCGAATACGAAACCATCACCACCGGCGAGAAGTCCTTCGAAGGGTTGAACGGCAGCTTCGGATAGACGCTGGCGCTGATCACCAGACCGCCAAGGTCCGTGAGCAGCAGCGTGTAGCCGTCGGGCGCACTCTTGGCGACGAATTCGGCGCCGACGTTGCCGTTGGCGCCGGCGCGGTTCTCCACGATGATCGGCTGGGCCCAGGCCTCGGTCAGTTTCGGACCGATCTGGCGCGCAAGGATGTCCGAGGTGCCGCCGGCCGCGTAGGGCACGACGATGCGGATCGGCTTGTTCGGGAACTGCTGGGCCTGCGCCGGCAGCGCGGCCAGCAGGGCAGTGACGGCTAGTACGGTAAGGCGTTTCATCTTTTTCTCCTCCTTGGCCTGTGGATGGCCGAGCGGGGCATTGTAAACTTGCGCTTCGGATCGAGGAACCCCTCAGGAGGAATAATGAACCGGACAGTTAATACGGTAGCGGCCCTGCTTGCGAGCGCCGCCACCCTGGTCTCGGGAAGCGCGCTGGGCCAGGCGTTCCCGTCCAAGCCGATCAAGATCGTGATCCCGTTCGTGGCGGGCGGCTCGTCCGACATCGTGGGGCGCGCCATCGCCTCGAAATACCAGGAATTTCTCGGCCAGCCGGGCATCGTCGAGAACCGGCCCGGCGCCAATGGTGCGATCGCCGCCGAGTTCGTGGCCAAGGCCGATCCGGACGGCTACACCATCCTCGTCGGTTCAATCGGCGTGTTCTCGATCAATGCCGCGCTGTTCAAGGATTTGCGCTACAACCCGGTGCGCGATTTCGCGCCCATTACGCTGGCTGTCACCACGCCGAACGTGCTGATCACCAGGCCGGACCTGACGGCGAATTCGATGAAGGAAATGGTGGAATTCGCGAAAAAGAACCCCGGCCGGCTGTCGTATTGCTCTAGCGGCACCGGATCCTCGGACCACCTCACGGCGGAACTGCTAAAGCAGATGTCGGCCACGTTCGTGCTGCATGTGCCCTACCGCGGCGGCGCGGCCTGCCAGACCGACCTCATGGGCAAGCAGATCGACCTCTCGTTCCAGAATCTCGGCGCCGTCACCAGTTACATCAAGGGCGGGAGAATGAAGGCGCTCGCGGTGACCGCGAAGACCCGCCATCCGCAGCTGCCCGACGTGCCGACGGTGGCCGAAGCCGGATTCCCGGACCTCGTGGTTACATCGTGGCAGGCCGCCGCGGCGCCGGCAAAGACGCCGCGCGACGTGCTGACGAAGCTGCACGACGCCACGGTACGCGCGCTGCGCTCGCCGGACATCCGCGAGCGCATGACGCAGATCGGCTTCGATGTGGTCGCCGGCACGCCCGAGGAATTCGGTCAGTTCATGAAAGCCGAGGTGGAGCGCTGGACGAAAGTCGTCGAGCGTGGCGGCATCAAGGCGGAATGAGGATTTATGGCCGTCTATAAAAAAGACTCCCTTGCAAAGGCCATCGAGGCCATCGTCCTTGCCGGCGGCAGCGATGCGCGCGAAGCGAAAATCGTCGCCGAGAACCTGGTCGCCGCCAACCTGACAGGGCACGACTCCCACGGCGTGGGCATGGTCCCGCGCTACACCGAATCGCTGCTCGAAGGCGGCCTGGTCGTCAACCAGCACCCGAAGATCGTATTCGACGGCGGCGCCATGATTTCGCTCGACGGCCAGCAGGGTTACGGCCAGGTGATCGGGCTGGAGGCGATGGAAATCGGCATTGCGCGGGCGAAGCAGCACGGCATGTGCGTGATGGGGCTGGGCCGTTCGCATCATTTGTGCCGCATCGGCCAATGGGCCGAGCAGGCGGTGGCGGCGGGACTCATCTCGCTGCATTTCACCAACGTGATCTCGCGCTCCATCGTCGCGCCCCATGGCGGCGCGGACGCGCGCTTCGGCACCAACCCGATGACCGTGGGCATTCCGATTCCGAACGAGCCGCCGTTCATCCTCGACATGGCCACCAGCGCCGTGGCGCAGGGCAAGGTCCGCGTCGCCCACAACAAGCGCGAGAAAGTGTCGCCCGACTGGCTGATCGACAACGAGGGCAAGCCCACGCCGGATCCAAAGTTCGGCGTGGTCGAGCCCTTTGGCGCGTTGCGCACTTTCGGCCTGCACAAGGGCTACGGCCTGGCGGTGGTCTGCGAGCTGCTCGGCGGCGCGCTGACCGGCGGCGGCACCTGGCACTCCGA
>JANNXB010000337.1:0-8871 GCA_031409355.1 Betaproteobacteria bacterium
ATTGGCTGCGGTAAGGAGGAGCCGAAGAAACCAGCCGTCACCGTAGTGGCGCCGCCGCCCGCAGCGCCTTCCATCGAGATCAAGATCGCCCACGTCGGCCCGCTGACCGGCGGCATCGCCCACCTGGGCAAGGACAACGAGAATGGCGCGCGCCTCGCCATCGACGAAGCCAACGAGGCCAAGATCAAGATCGACGGCAAGGACGCGAAATTCACGCTCGTCGCCGAAGATGACCAGGCCGATCCGAAGGTCGGCACTACCGTGGCACAGAAAGTCGTCGATGCGAAGGTCGCCGGTGTCGTTGGACACCTCAACTCCGGCACCTCGATCCCGGCCTCCGACATTTATAACAAGGCGGGCGTGCCGGTGATCTCCGGCTCGGCCACCAATCCCAAGCTCACCGAGCAGGGTTTCAAGGTCCAGTTCCGCGTTGTCGCGCGCGACGACCAGCAGGGTCCGGCGGTGGCGAACTACCTCGCCGCGACCCGCAAACCCAAGCTGGTGGCGGTGATCGACGACGCAACGGCCTACGGCGAAGGCTTGGCCAACGAAGTCGAGAAATCCCTCAAGGCGGCGAACATCAAGGTCCTGCCGCGCGAGAAGGGCACCGACAAGACCACCGACTGGAAGGCCATCCTCACCAAGGTCAAGGGACGCAATGCCGACGCGGTGTTCTATGGCGGCATGGACGCCACCGGCGGGCCGCTGCTCAAGCAGGGCCGCGAACTGGGTGTGAAGGCGGTCTTCTCTTTCGGCGACGGCGCCTGCACCGACGAAATGACTAAGCTGGCCGGCGCTGCGGCCGACGGGCTTCTGTGCTCGCAGGCGGGACTGCCGCCGCAGGCCGCGGACAGGAAGTTCCTCGACGCCTACAAGAAGAAATTCAACGTTGATCCGATCATCTACGCGCCGTTCACCTATGACGCCGCGAACCTGCTGATCGAGGCGATGAAGAAGGCGAACTCGGCCGATCCGGTGAAGTACCTGCCGGAACTGGCGAAGATCGACTACAAGGGCGCCACCGGCAGGATCGCGTTCGATGAAAAGGGCGACCGCAAGAACGCGGAAATCACGATCTTCACGATGAAGGAAGGCAAGCTCGCGCCGATCGCGATCATCAAGGGCGGCCAGACAGCGTCCTACGAGGAGTTCGTGAAAGCGATTGCTGCGGCGCCCGCGCCCGCGCCTGCGGCTGCGCCCGCGCCCGCAGCTGAGCCGATGAAGGATGCCCCCAAGGCAGAAATGAAGAAGTAAGTCCTGTTGCATCGGGGACGGAAGACGGCACCTTCGGGTGCCGTTTTTTTTGCTAGGCTGGGACCGTGATGGACATCTTCGTCCAACAGATGGTGAACGGCCTGACGCTGGGGGCGGTTTATGCCATCGTGGCGCTGGGCTATACGATGGTCTACGGCATCATCCAGCTGATCAACTTCGCGCACGGCGAAGTCGTGATGATCGGCGCCATGGTCGCGTTTACCGTGATCAATACGCTCGCGGCGGCGGGCATGCCGCCGCTCATGGTGGTGCTGATCGGTACCGGCTGCGCGATCCCGGTGTGCATGCTGGTCGGCTACGCGATGGAACGGATGGCCTATCGGCCCCTGCGCGGCGCGCCGCGGCTCGCGCCCCTGATCAGCGCCATCGGCGTTTCGATCATCCTGCAGCACCTCGCGATGCTCGTGTGGAGCCGCAACGTGATGGCGTTTCCGCAGATAATTCCACTCACCACTTTTACCTTTCTCGGCGCGACCATCACCGGCGTGCAACTCACGATTCTCGGCCTGTGCTTTGCGATGATGGCGGGTCTCGCACTGCTGGTCTACCGCACGCGGCTCGGGACGGCGATGCGGGCCACCGCGCAAAACCCGCAGGTCGCGCGGTTGATGGGCGTGGACGTCAATCGCGTGATTGCCGCCACGTTCATCATCGGCGCCGGGCTGGGCGCCGTGGCCGGCGTGATGGTGGGCACGTACTACGGCGTCGCGCAGTACACCATGGGGTCGGTGCTTGGCCTGAAGGCTTTCGCGGCGGCTGTGCTGGGCGGCATCGGCAATATCCCCGGGGCTATGGTTGGCGGCCTGTTGCTCGGCGTGGTCGAGGCGCTGGGCGCGGGCTACATCGGCGACCTCACGGATCTTTGCCGCTACGGGCTCGGTCCCGAGGCGAGTTGCGCCGATGGCGGGCATTTCGTCCTGTTCGGCTCCAACTACCAGGACGTCTTCGCCTTCCTGGTCCTGATACTGGTTCTCGTGTTCCGGCCTTCCGGGCTGCTGGGAGAACGCGTGGGAGACCGGGCGTGAAGATCCGAATGCCGGTCTGGGTCGGCGTGACGCTAGTCGCGCTCACTCTGCTGCTCCTTCCCTTCGCCCTTTCGCAGGCCGGAACTGCATGGGTGCGCATCGCGAACTTCGCGCTGCTCTATGTACTGCTCGCCCTCGGCCTGAACATCGTGGTCGGCTTCGCCGGCCTGCTCGACCTGGGCTACATCGCGTTCTACGCGGTCGGCGCGTACGTATACGCGCTGCTCGCCAGTCCCCATTTCGGCTTGCACCTGCCTTTCTGGGCAATCCTGCCGATCGGCGCTGCGGTGGCCGCGCTGTTCGGCGTGATGCTCGGCGCGCCCACGCTCAAGCTGCGCGGCGACTATCTCGCCATTGTCACGCTCGGATTTGGCGAAATCGTCCGGATCTTTCTAAACAACCTGTCGCAGCCGGTGAACATCACGCGCGGCCCGCAGGGTATCGCCGGCATCGACCCGGTGCGCGTCGGCGGCATCGATTTTTCCCGCAGCGATAGCGTGCTTGGGATCGTTATCAGCGGGCCCATGAAGTACTACTACCTGCTGCTTGCCCTGATGCTGGTCATCATCCTGGTCAGTGTTCGCCTGCAGGACTCGCGCATCGGCCGGGCCTGGGAAGCGATCCGCGAAGACGAAGTCGCGGCGCGCGCCATGGGCATCGATACCACGGGCATGAAACTGCTCGCCTTCGCCATGGGAGCGAGTTTCGGCGGCGTCGCGGGCGGCATGTTCTCCGCGATCCAGGGCTTCATCTCCCCGGAGAGCTTCGTGCTGGTCGAGTCCGTGATGGTCGTCTCGATGGTGGTGCTGGGCGGCATGGGGAATATCGCCGGCGTGATCCTCGGGGCGGTGCTGCTCGCGTTCGTGCCGGAAGTGCTGCGTTGGACGGTCGAACCGGTGCAGCGCGCGCTCTTTGGCAAGATGCTGATCGAGCCGGAAGTGATTCGCATGCTGATATTCGGACTGGCGCTGGTGCTGGTGATGCTGTTTCGTCCCGCAGGTCTGCTGCCGTCCGCAGTTCGCAAGCGCGAATTGACCCATGACCGCACTTCTTGAAGCGAGCGGCGTGGGCAAGCACTTCGGGGGCGTACAAGCGCTTTCAGGCGTTTCATTCACCATCGCGCGCGGCGACATCTACGGCCTTATCGGACCGAACGGCGCGGGCAAGACAACGCTGTTCAATCTCCTTACCGGCATCTACGTGCCGGATGGAGGATCTTTTGCCCTGGACGGGAAGGACATAACCGGCCAGAAGCCCGATCAGATCGCCCGGGCAGGGATTGCCCGGACGTTCCAGAACATCCGCCTTTTCGCCAGCCTGTCGGCGCTGGAAAACGTCATGATCGGCCGCCATGCGCGCACGCGCGCGGGCGTGATGGGGGCGATCCTGCGCAACCGGAGGACCCGCGAAGAGGAATCGGACACGCAATCGCGCGCATTGCGGCTGCTCGAGTATGTCGGCATCCGCAGCCGCGCCAATGACGCCGCCGGCAACCTGCCCTACGGCGACCAGCGGCGCCTGGAGATCGCGCGCGCCCTTGCCGCGGAGCCGAAGTTGCTCGCTCTGGACGAGCCCGCGGCCGGCATGAACGCCTCCGAAACGCTGTCGCTGCGCAAACTCCTGCACGACATCCGCAAGGACGGCACCACCATCCTGCTCATCGAGCACGACATGCGCCTGGTGATGAACGTCTGCGACCGCGTGCTGGTGCTGGACTACGGCGAGAAAATTGCCGAAGGGACGCCGGCCGAGGTGCAGCGGGATCCTCGCGTGATCGAAGCCTATCTCGGGGTTCCCAGTGCTGCTTGAGCTTAAGGGGCTCGAGGTCAATTACGGCGGCATCCGTGCGGTAAAAGGCATCGACCTGGAAGTGGGAGAAGGCGAACTGGTCTGCCTGATCGGCGCCAACGGCGCGGGCAAGAGCACCACGCTGCGCGCGGTCTGCGGCCTGCTGGCGGCGCGGGCCGGCAGCATTCGTTACGCCGGCGCCGACATTGCCGGCATGCCCGTCCATGAACTGCCGCGCAGAGGATTGGTGATGGTGCCCGAGGGCCGCGGCATTTTCGCGCAGCTCACGGTGGAGGAAAACCTCGCCATGGGAGCGTTCACGCGAAACGACGGCGACATCGCGCGCGACGTGGAGCGCCGCTACGAGACCTTTCCGCGTCTGAAAGAGCGTCGCACGCAGACCGCGGGCACGCTTTCGGGCGGCGAGCAGCAGATGCTCGCCATCGGCCGCGCGCTGATGGCGCGCCCGAAGCTCTTGTTGCTGGATGAGCCCTCGATGGGGCTAGCCCCGCGCCTCGTGGCGAAGATCTTCGAGATCGTGCGCGAGATCGCGCAAGAGGGCGTCACGATCCTGCTGGTCGAACAGAACGCCCGGCTCGCGCTGGAAGTCGCTTCACGCGGCTATGTCATGGAATCAGGCGCGATCACCCTCGCCGCCGACGCACGGACCCTCCTGGCGGATCCCAGGGTGCGCGAGGCGTACCTCGGAGAAGCGGCAGCCTAGGGCGTAGCGGCGATGTCGGCCTGCGTGGTGAAGGTGTCGGCGAAGAACTCTTCTTCCGGCAGTTTGCATTGCGCGAGGAAATCGCGCTTCGCGGAATCCACCATGATCGGAACGCCGCAGGCGTAGACCTGGTAGCCGGAGAGGTCCGGGAAATCCTGCATCGCAGCACGGTGAACGAAGCCGGTGCGGCCGCTCCAATTGTCCTCTGGTGCGGCTTCGGAGATCACGGGAACGTACTTGAAGCCGGCATGCTCCGCCGCCCACGCAGTTACGAGTTCGTTCATGTAGAGATCCTTCGGCCGGCGTCCGCCCCAGTAGAGCGTCATCGGGCGCTCGATGCCCTTGTGGAACATGTGCTCGATGACTGCCTTGATCGGCGCAAAGCCGGTGCCCGAGGCGACGAACACGATGGGCTTGTCGGATTCTTCCCGCAGGAAGAACGTTCCCATGGGGCCTTCGCAACGCAGGATGTCGCGTTCCTTCATCTTGTTGAAGACGTGATCCGTGAATTGCCCGCCCGCGACGTGCCGCACGTGCAACTGGATCAGTTCGGCGTCATGCGGCGGATTGGCCATGGAGAAGCTGCGCCGCCCGCCGTCCTTCAGCAGGAACTCGATGTACTGGCCGGCAAGGAAAACCAGTTTCTCGTTCGCCGGCAGTTTCAGATGCAGTGCCATCACGTCGTCGGCGAGCCGCTCCATTTTCTGCACGCGGCAGGGGAGCTTCTTGACCTGGATGTCCTTCGCCGCGCCGACCGTGCGCGCTTCGAGCACCAGGTCGGTGAGCGGTTTCGCCTGGCAGAAAAGAGCTTTGCCCTGCGCTTTCTCGTCGTCGGTGAGCGCCTTTGGCTGGTAGACGCCGTAGTCCACGGTGCCGGTAAGGATCGTGCCCTTGCAGCTGCCGCAGGCGCCGTTCTTGCAGCCATAAGGCAGGATGAACCCCTGGCGCAGCGCCGCGGCAAGCACGGCTTCGCCGTCCTCGACCTGGAACTGTTGACCGCTGGGCTGCAAAGTGACTGTATGCATGTGGCTACAATTGCACCAATGAAACGCCTGTTGATCGTCGGCCATGGCGATATCGCGCGCCGCGCCGCACCACTGCTTTCATCCCGTTTCGACCTGCGCGTTGTTTCGCGCTCGGCTGGCCAGGACCTCGACCGGCCCGAAAGCCTGAACTCGCTCGAGCCAGCCGATGCGGTTTTGCACTGTGCACCGCCGCCGCAAGCCGGCAAGAGCGATACCCGCACTGCCAACCTTCTTGCGGCACTTGAAAGGAGGCGAATTCTACCAACCCGCCTCGTCTACATCAGTACCAGCGGTGTTTATGGCGATTGCGGCGGAGCACTGGTGGACGAAGCGCGCCCCGTGAATCCGCAGAGTGCGCGCGCGGCCAGGCGCGTCCACGCGGAGGAACAGCTTGCACTATGGTGCACTCGCCACGGGGTCGCGCTGGTCGTGTTGCGCGCGCCTGGAATCTACGCCGCGGACCGGCTGCCGCTGGAGCGCCTGCGGGCCGGCACCCCGACGCTGCGCGACGAGGACGATGTCCATACGAATCACATTCACGCGGAGGATCTGGCGGGCATCTGCGCGCGCGCGCTGGAGGAAGATGCTCCTGCCGGCATCTACAACGCGTCGGACGACACCCGGCTCAAGATGGGCGAGTGGTTCGATCTTGTCGCCGACCGGACAGGCCTGCCGCGCCCACCGCGCATCGCGAGGAGCGAGGCGGGCACCCGCATTCCGCCTGAATCGATGTCTTTCATGAGCGAATCCAGGCGACTGGACAACGGACGCCTGAAGCGCATTCTAGGTGTACGGTTGCGTTACCCGACCGTACGAGAAGGTCTGCCGCATGAGCACACTGTTGGTGTTGACTAACCTGCCGGATCGCGCGGCCGCGGAACGACTCGCCGACACGCTGATCGAGAAGCGCCTTGCGGCCTGCGTCAATATTCTTGCGCCCTGCCACTCCGTGTACCGGTGGAAGGGCACGGTGCAGCACGATGAAGAGCACCCGATGCTGATCAAATCCACGGCCGAGCGCTATCCCGCCCTGGAAGCCGCGATCCGCGCCGGCCACCCCTATGAACTTCCGGAAATCATCGCGGTCCCAGTCGAGCACGGCCTCCCGGCGTACCTGGATTGGGTTGACGAGGAGACCAGCGCTTCCCGTGACTAGAGTTCTCTCTTTCTTGCTGTGTTTGTTCGCCGCCGGCCCCGCGCCTGCGGCGAACACGGACAATCTGCTCGAGCCCGAGAAGGCGTTTCGCATGTCGACGCGCGCGCTGGATGCGGGCACCGTGGAAGTGAGCTTCGCGATCGCCGAGGGTTACTACATGTACCGGGAGCGATTCCGGTTTGCCCTGGATCCCGGGTCCAAGGCCAGGCTGGGCGTGCCGCAGATTCCGCCGGGGACGCGCAAGAAAGACGAGTTCTTCGGCGAAGTCGAAACCTACCGCAAGCAGGTCGTGATCCGCCTGCCCGTGGAGAACGCCGACGGTCCCGTGCATTTGACCGTCACGTCCCAAGGCTGCGCGGATGTCGGCGTGTGCTACATCCCGATGGACAGCAAGGCGACGATCCGGTTTGCCGGACTCTCCTCATCGCCGGCACCTGCGCCGCCAACGTCCGGGTTTACCGTACAGGTCAGCGATTTCGAGGTCGCGCGCCTGTTCCAGTCCGGCGGCCCGTTCCTGGTGCTGGCGAGTTTTCTCGGTTTCGGCCTGCTGCTTGCGTTCACGCCTTGCGTGCTACCGATGATCCCGATCCTGTCGGGCATCATCGCCGGCGAAGGCCGGGAGTTGGGCAAGCTGCGCGCGTTCCTGCTGTCGCTCGCCTACGTCCTTGGCATGGCGGTGGCGTACGCGGCCGCCGGAGTCGCGGCGGCGTGGTCGGGGACCTTGCTGGCGGCGGCGTTGCAGAATGCCTGGGTGCTTGGCACCTTCGCGCTGGTGTTCGTTGGGCTGGCGTTATCCATGTTTGGTTTCTATGAACTCCAGCTGCCCGGCTTCCTGCATCACCGGCTGCACGCGAAGCATGGTCGGCTCCAGGGCGGTCGCGTTGCCTCGGTTGCGGCGATGGGCGCGCTGTCGGCGGTTATCGTGAGCCCCTGCGTGGCGGCGCCGCTCGCCGGGGCGCTGCTGTACATCAGCCAGACGCGGGATGTGGTGCTGGGCGGCACGGCGCTGTTTGCGATGGCGATCGGCATGGGCGTGCCGCTGCTCGCGGTCGGCGTATCGGAGGGTGCGTTGCTGCCGAAAAGCGGACCATGGATGGTCCGGGTGAAGCAGGTGTTCGGCGTGCTGCTGCTTGCAGTGGCCGTATGGATCGTCTGGCCGGTACTCGCGCCCGCAGGCAGCAATGCCGGTTTCATCCGCGTCGCTTCGATCGCCGAGCTCGAAGAAAAACTGAAGTCCCCGGGCAAGCCGGTGATGCTCGACTTCTATGCCGACTGGTGCGTGTCCTGCAAGGAGATGGAGGCGCTCACCTTCAGCGATGCGCGCGTCAAGCCGAAGCTCGACCGCATGCTGCTTCTCCAGGTAGATGTCACCGCCAATACGCCCGAGCACAAGGAGTTGCTAAAGCGCTTTCGCCTGTTCGGGCCGCCGGGAATCATCTTCTTCGACGCGGATGGACAGGAGCTGAAGGGCCTGCGCGTCATCGGCTACCAGAACGCCGAGCGCTTCCTCAAGACACTGGAACTTGCGGGCGCGCCCTGAACAGGGGAGCGGGGGAATGGGCAAATCGTGCGGAGCCGTGCGGTCAGGGGTGGATAGATTTTCCTATCCGTATCCGTATCCATCGGTTGCTACCAGATGCGCTTCACGCCGTATTTGCGAAATACCGGGTCGGCAGTAACGACCGGCAGTTTTTCCTCGAGTGCCTGGGCAATCAGCAGGCGGTCAAATGGGTCGCCATGATGCGGGTCGAGTGTTTCGACGCGCCCGACATGCGCCATCCGGATGTCCAGCATGCGAAAGCCGTTGGCAGCGACGTGCTCGACAACGTAGCGTTTCACAGGGAGTGCGAGTTTCAGCTTGCCCAAGGCGGCCTTGAT
>JANNXB010000338.1:0-1521 GCA_031409355.1 Betaproteobacteria bacterium
TGCGGCAACCTTCGAGAAGATTCAGAAAACCCGCGACATTGCTGCTGATGTACGCCATCGGATTCTCGAGGGAATAGCGCACACCCGCCTGTGCGGCGAGATGCAGAACGGCATCGAACCGGTTCCTGGAAAAAAGCGTGGCGAGCGAAGCCTCGTCGGAGATGTCCAGCTTCTCGAAAGAAAATTCCGGGAACTGCCGCAGGCATTCCAGCCGCGCGCTCTTAAGCGCCGGATCGTAGTAGGCATTCAGATTGTCGACGCCGACGACGGCATGGCCGCGCTCAAGCAGACGCTTGCACGAATGCATGCCGATGAATCCCGCCGCACCGGTGACCAATAATCTCAAGGAAATTTCCTGCGGATTCGCGGAAAAGCCTTGATTTTACTAGATACTTTCAAATTCCGCGCAGCGCCTCGCGCACCGCGGCGGCGACGCGCTGCTGGGTGGATTCGTCCAGGTCCGCATGCATCGGCAGGCTGATCACCTCCCGCGCAAGCCGTTCCGATACCGGAAACGATTTGCCCTCAAAACCGGCGGCGTACGCCGGCTGCTGATGCAGCGAAAGCGGGTAGTGCACCGCGCTCGGTATGCCGCGCGCCTTGAGCTCCTGCTCGAAGCGGGCCCGGTCGGCGACGCGCACGGTGTACTGGGCGTAGACGCTGGTCCGATCGACCTTTAATTTGATAGTTTTTATGTGAGAAAAAGAAGAAAACAAAGCATCATAATGCGCGCCGATTTCGCCGCGCTGCCGCACCTCCCAGTCAAAACGCTCCAGCTTGGCAAGCACGACCGCGCACTGGATCGAGTCCATGCGCCCGCCGACGCCGATGCGCGTATGGTGGTAACGGCCCGACTGTCCATGAACGCGTATTTCGCGCATCGCCGTGGCGAGCGCATCGTTACTGGTGAACAGCGCACCGCCATCGCCATAGCAGCCCAGCGGCTTGGAAGGAAAGAAGCTCGTGCAGCCGATGGTGGAAAGATTGCAGCTCTTCCTGCCCTTGTACGTGGCGCCGAAGCTCTGCGCCGCATCCTCGATCACGGGCAGCTTGTGCCGCGCCGCAATGGCGTTGATCTCGTCCATGTCCGCGGGCTGGCCGTAGAGCGACACCGGCATGATCGCCCGGGTGCGCGGCGTGATCGACGCTTCCAGCCCGGAAACGTCGATATTGGCAGTGTCCTCCTCTACGTCCACGAACACCGGCTTTGCGCCGATGAGCGCGATCATTTCGGCAGTGGCGGCGAACGTGAACGGCGTGGTCACCACCTCATCGCCGGGCCTCACCTCGAGGGCCAGCAACGCGATCAGCAGCGCCTCGGTACCCGAGGCGACCGCGATGCAATGCTTCGCCCCGGTCCAGGCGGCGAGGCGGTCTTCGAGTTCCTTCACCTCCGGCCCCATGATGTACTGGCCGTGGTCCAGTACGCGCTGAATGCGCGCGTTGACGCTTTCGCGCAATGCCGCGTACTGGGTCTTGAGATCGATGAAATCCATGTCGCGGATGTTAGTGGATTGCGGC
>JANNXB010000339.1:0-6273 GCA_031409355.1 Betaproteobacteria bacterium
GGGGGCGCGGCCGGCGCGACGCCAAAGTGCTGGCGCGCATGGTCGAGCCGGGCCACCCTTCACATAGACGCCGGGCGAAGTTCTTGCATCAAGGCCGTCCCAATAAGGAAACGACGGCATTAAGCTTTCTCGCCGCCGCCGTATGCGCTACCCCCACCCACCGGCCGCGTCATGGCGAAGACCTTTTCCACCACGGCGTACTCGTCGTAGCCGCAGCGCGCGATCGGCCGCACCGCGGCCAGGTCGAAGCGGCCGTCCTTCATGAAGCGCTCGTCGATGTGCATGCCGATCACCTGCCCGTAGACGACCACGCCGCCCGTCTCGCGGCCGTCGATACCCAGCTCGCGCACCACTTGCGTCACCTTGCATTCCATCGCCGCCGGCGAGTCGGCGACGCGCGGCGCCTTGATGAGGCGGCAGGGCGCGGTGGCGAGGCCGGCATAGTCGAATTCGCTCTGGCCGCGCGGCAGGCCCTCCGAGGTCGCGTTCATCTTGTCGCGCAGGTTCCAGGTCGCCATGCTCCAGGCGAACTCGCCCGACTCGATCGCGAACGCGGCGGCGTCCTTCTCGGTCTCGCTGCAGAAGCTGACGATGCGGGGGTGGCTCTGCACGCCGTTGAAGAAGCTGTAGGGCGCGAGGTTCACCTGCCCGGCCTTGTTCATGGAGGAGATCCAGCCGATCGGCCGCGGCACCACCACGCCCTTGAACGGATCCCAGGGAAAGAGCTTCCTGTCGCGGCTGTCCGGCTCGAAGAAGATCATGCGGCCGCCTTGGGCCGCGCGATGGCCGCGCCGGGCCACAAGCTGGAATGCACGCGCGAATACTGCGGCGGGTAGTCGACCTTCACGCCGAAATGCTCGGCGGCGTGCCAGACCCAGCGCGGGTTGTCCAGAAATGCGCGCGCCATCGCCACCATGTCGGCCTTGCCAGAGGAGAGGATTTCTTCCGCCTGGTCCGCGTCGGCGATCATGCCCACGGCGCGCGTCTTGATGCCCGCTTCCTTCTTGATCTTGTCTGCGAAGGCGACCTGGAATCCAGGCGCCACCGGAATTTTCGCGTACGGCACCGTGGCGCCGCTCGACACGCAGACGAAGTCGAGACCGATGCGCTTCAGTTCGCGCGCATAGACCACCGTTTCTTCCGGCGTCCAGCCGCCGTCCACCCAGTCGGTGGCGTTGATGCGGGCGCCGAGTGCCCGCTCCTTCGGCCAGACGTCACGCACCGCGCGCGCGACCTCGAGTGGGAATTTCATCCGGTCCTTGCCGTACTCATCCGTGCGCTGGTTCGAGAGTGGCGAAAGGAACTGCTGCAGCAGGTAGCCGTGCGCCGAATGCAGCTCGACAAGGTCGAAGCCGATGCGCTTCGCGCGCAGCGTCGTGGCGACGAACGCATCAACCAGTCCCCGAAGCTCCTCGCGCGTGAATTCATTCGGTACATGCCAGCCCTCGCCGAAAGCGATCGCGGATGGCGCGAGGGTCGGCCAGGGCGACTCGGCCGGGCCCAGCGCCTTGCCGCCCAGCCAGGGCACCTGCGCGGACCCCTTGCGTCCGGCATGGCCGATCTGGATGCCGATCGGATTCTTCGTGATGCCACGGTAGACCTGCACGGCGCGCGCCATCGCCGCCTCGTTGTGGTCGTTGTAGAGCCCGGTGCAGCCGTGCGTGATGCGCCCTTCGCGCGTGACATTGGTCTTTTCGACCACGAACAGGCCCGCGCCCGAGCAGGCCATGGCGCCGAGGTGCACGTGATGCCAGTCGGTCATGGAGCCGTCGTCTGCGGAGTACTGGCACATCGGCGCGACGACGACGCGGTTCGGCAGCGTGATGCCGCCGAGCTGGATCGGTGAAAACAGGAGTGGGGACATGACGGAATTCTAGGGCATCATTGCCGTGATTCATGGCAGCCCGTCTCAACATAGCGATCGTCGGCGGCGGCATCGGCGGCCTGTTCGCGGCCAACGCGCTGCTCGCGCGCGGGCTGCAAGTCGCCGTCTACGAGCAGGCACCCGCCATCGGCGAGATCGGCGCCGGCGTCTACGTCACGCCGAACGCGGTACGCCACCTCGAGAGCGTCGGACTCGGCGCTGCGGTCGAGCGCTGGGGCGCCCGTGTCGGTCCGGCCTCCGCGTATTTCCGCCACGACGGCGCGCCGGTCGCGCCGGTGCAGGTCACCGACGCCGCGGGGTGGAATGCCTGCTTCGGCATGCATCGCGCCGACTACGTCGAGTTTCTCGCCGCGCACTTGCCCGCCGGCATCATCCGCACCGGCCACCGCGCGGTCGGCTTCGAGCAGACCGCCGACATCGCCCGCGTAAAATTCGCCAACGGCGCCATCGCCGAGGCGGACGTGGTGGTTGCGGCCGACGGCATCCACTCCGAGCTGCGGCCCCACGTCTTTCCGCCTTCGAAACCGATTTTCCACGGCACGATTTCGTACCGCGGCCTGGTGCCGCGCGAACGCCTGCCGGACTGGCCGATGGACCGCTGGCAGATGTGGGCCGGGCCTAGGAAGCACTTCCTCGTGTTCCCGGTGCGTCACGGTGAAATGGTCAATTACGTCGGCTTCGTCCCGACCGACGAGGAAATGAAGGAATCGTGGTCCGCACCGGGCGACCCGGATGTGCTGCGCCGCGAGTTCCACGGCTGGGATGCGCGCATCGGGCAGGTGCTGAAGGAAGTCGACAAGACGTTCCGCTGGGCGCTCTACGACCGCGAGCCTCTGGCGACCTGGACGAAAGGGCGTCTCACTTTGCTAGGCGACGCGGCGCATCCGATGCTGCCGCACCTCGGCCAGGGCGCCAACCAGGCGATCGAGGACGGCATGGCGCTAGCCACCCTTCTCGGTGACGCCGACGCCGCCATCGCGCCCTCCCGCCTGCTCGCCTACGAGAAATTGCGCCGCGAGCGCGTCGCCGAGGTGCAGCTTGGCGCTCGCAAGCACGGCCTGCGCGTGGATTCGATGGTGGACGATCTCAAGCAGCGCGACGCCGACCTGGTCGCGCACGCGGAGTTTCGCAAACAACTTTATTCGTACGACGTCGTGCCGTGGGCGAAAGAGGCGGCAAAAGCAGTTATTTCGTAAGACCTGCCTTCTTCACCATCTCGGTGACTCGCCGGAATTCCTCGCGCATCTCGGCCGCCTGAGCTTCCGGTGACGCGTAGGCCTGCAGGATGCCAAGCGGCGCGAGCTTCGCCGCAACTGCAGGCGACGTCACCGCCTGCTCGATCGCGACGACCAGCGCCTTGCGCGCGTCCTCCGGGATGCCGGCCGGCGCAAGATAGCTGAACCAGACGCCGAAGAGCTCCTCCCGGTGGCCGAGTTCCTTCAATGTCGGAATGTCTGCGTACTCGGCGACCCGGTTCGAGGTCGCGAGTCCGCGCAGCGTCCCGGCCCTGATGTGCGCGACGAGCGCGCCGAGCGCCAGCACCACGCCTTCGATATGGCCGCCGCGCAGCGCGATCACGGCCGGCGCGGCGCCGGTGTGGGGCACCGGCACCATTTCCGCGCCGGTGAGCGCGTTGATGAGACGGATGCAGAATTCCCCGACCGATCCCACCCCGGGATGCCCGACGCGCACCTGGCCTGGATTCTTCTTCGCGTAGTCGATGAGTTCCGCAAAGCTGCGGTACGGCGCGTCGGCACGCACCACGAGCACGCTCGGCGTGCGCGATGAGATGCCGAGCGGCACGAGATCCTTTTGCGCGTCGTAGGAGACCGACTGCGGATCGACGGCGGGGCGAAAGGTGAGCGCGCTGTTCTGCGCGAACAGAATCGTCTGCCCATCCTTCTTCGCCTGGACGACGCTCGCCGCGCCGACGGCGCCGCCCGCGCCCGGGCGGTTCACGACCAGCACCGGCACGCCGAGCCGGCGCGCCATCTCCTCGGCCATGGTGCGCGCCGAAATGTCGGCGGCATCGCCCGGCGCCAGCGGCACCACGATACTGACCGGGCCGCTCGGAAACTGCTGCGCGAACGCCCCGCCCGCGCAAATCAAGGCGAGACAGCAAAAGAGGCTAAGGCGCCGCAACGGTAATGTTCCTTTCCTTGAATGTCTCGCGCAGCGTCTTCGCGAATGTCACGGCGCCGGGCTGGTCGCCGTGCAGGCACATGGTGTCGGCGGCGACAGGGACGCGCTTTCCGGCGAGGCTCGTGACGTAGCCTTCCTCGATCATCGCCAGCGCCTGCTTCACCGAAGCGGCCGCGTCCACGATCATGCCGCCGGCTTTGTCGCGCGGCGCGAGCGTGCCGTCGTCCGAGTATCCGCGGTCCGCGAAGACTTCTCCGACCGTGCGGACGCCTGCTTTTTTTCCTATCTCCAGATTTTTACTTCCAGACAAAGCATAAAGAGCAACCCCCGAACCCAGGTCCTTTACCGCCCGCACCATCGCTTCCGAAAGCGCCTCGTCGTTCGCCGCCATGTTGTAGAGCGCGCCGTGGCACTTCACGTGGTGCAGTTTCGCGCCGGCGGCGCGCGCGAACGCTTCCACCGCCCCGGCCTGGTACACGACCAGGTCGTACATGTCCTGCGGCGAAATGCGCATCACGCGCCGGCCGAAACCCATCAGGTCGGGCAGCGAAGGATGCGCGCCGATGGCGACGCCATGGTCCACCGCCAGCCTGACGGTCTTGCGGATCGTCGCCGGGTCGCCGCCGTGGAAGCCGCAGGCGATGTTGGCCGAGGTGATGAAGGGCATCACTTCGGCGTCGGCGCCCATCTTCCAGGCACCGTAGCTCTCGCCCATGTCGCAGTTGAGGTCAATTTTTTTCATTTTTCGTAATCCCATGCCAGCGAACGCAATGCCGAATCCACGCGCAGGCGCAGCGCGCGGCGCAGTTCCCGCGCCTGTTCCAGCGTGCAGCGCGCGAACTGCACGCTGCCGCCGGGCGCGAGCTGCGCCAGGCGCGGCACGTCGGCTGCCGCGATCTCGGCGATCTTCGGATAACCCCCGGTGGTCTGGTGGTCGGCCATTAGCGCGATTGGCAGGCCGTTGGCCGGCACCTGCACCGTACCGAGGCAGGCCGGCTCCGATAGTATCTCGAAGGCTTCGGCGCGTGCCAGCACCGGTCCCGCCAGGCGAAATCCCATGCGATTGGAGTCGGGCGAGACTTTCCAGGTCGCTTCGAAAAAAGCGCGCTGCGATGCCGCGTCGAAATGCGCGTAGTGCCGGCCTTCCATGGCGTGGATCGTGATCGGCTCGCGCTCGGGCAGCGTCAGCGCCGGCGCCGACCAGGTGACGGTGCGCAGGGATGCCGTGTCCTTTTTTCCTTCAAGATTTTTATATCTTTGTAGAGAAACAGAAGAAACATTTTCAACCAAAGGCAAGCTATCGCCCGCGCGCAGCAGGCGCCCTTCATGGCCGCCGAACCTGGCCGGCTGGTAGGTGCTGCGGCTGCCCAGCACCGGCGCCGTGGCGATGCCGCCCGCCACCGCGAGGTAGCCGCGGCTGCCGAGCAACGCGCGCCCGGTGCTTAGCACGGAATTCTTCGGCAGCAGGATAGGCCGGTTCGCGGGAACCGGCACGCCGCCGACCTTTGCCTCGAAAAGGGCGCCGCACAGGGAAACCAGAACCTCGACCTCGAATGCGATCTCCGGCCCGAGCACCGTGAATTCGATCGCCGCTTCGCCGCTGCGGTTGCCCACCAGCGCGTTGGCGAGCTCTAGCGCGACCGGATCCATCGGCCCGCAGGAAACCACGCCCAGGTGCTGCAGGCCGTAGCGCCCGCGGTCCTGCACCGTGGTGAGCAATCCCGGCCGGAGGATGCGCAGGCTCATTTCATCGTCTCGAATTCGCTTTTCGAGATGGCGATGAACCGGACGCGGTCGCCCGGCGCGAACAGGCTGGCGGGGTCGCGCGCCGGGTCGAACACCGTGAGCGGCGTGCGGCCGATGATGCTCCAGCCGCCGGGCGTCTCGTAGGGATAGACCGCGGTCTGCGCGTTGGCGATGGCCACCGATCCCATCGGCATGCGCGTGCGCGGCGTCGCGCGGCGCGGCACCGAGAGCTTCGGGTCCAGGCCACCGATGTAGGGCTGCCCCGGGGAGAAGCCCACCATCAGCACCCAATGCTTCGCCGAGGCATGCATTTTCTGGATAGCCTGGGCTGAAAGCTTCGTCGCCGCGGCGACTTCCTCCATGTCAAGCGCGAAAACGGGGTCGTAGCAGACCGGGACCTCCACCGTGCGGCCGGAATCCTCGAACTTCGAGGCCGACTTGAAGCATTCTTCCAGCAGCTGCTGGCAATATTCCAGCACCGAATCCGGCAGTTCCGGATG
>JANNXB010000340.1:0-2159 GCA_031409355.1 Betaproteobacteria bacterium
CCCGAGTCGGTCGTGTTCGGCCACTGGTCGCAACTCGGCCTGAAGCTTACCGAGCGCGTTGCCGGGCTCGATTCGGGCTGCGTCTGGGGCGGTTCGCTTACCGCGCTGCGGCTTGAAGACCGCTGGCTGGTGCAGGTACCCTCGCCGGGCTATCAACGCGTGGGAGGCAAGGAATGAGCGATTGCGTGTTCTGCAGGATCGTCGCCGGGCAGATTCCGTCGACGAAGGTCCACGAAGACGAGCACACACTCGCGTTCATGGACCTCGGCCAGGTCAATCCCGGGCATGTGCTCGTGGCGGTGAAGAAGCACGCGGCGAACCTGTTCGAGCTGGACGATGTCCAGGCGGCCGCGGTGGCGCGCACCAGCACGCGGGTGGCGAGAGCGATTCGCGATGCCTTCGCGCCGGCGGGACTGTCGGTGTATCAGGCGAACGGCAAGGCGGCAGGGCAGACGGTGTTCCACTACCACGTGCACCTGCTGCCGCGGCACGAAGCCGACGGCATGGAGCTCACCTGGCCGGTGAAGAATCCGCCGCGTGAAAAACTGGAAGCCTACGCGGCGGAAATCAAGAGAAGGCTTATTTAGAAAGGTGCTGAACCGAAGGCCTTTTTGTAACGCGCAGAGATTTCATCGCGCGTCGGCGTGTGGTTCTGCGCGCCGCGCTGCGCGATCTTGATCGAGCCCATGACGGAGGCGAGCCGCCCGGTGCTCGGCCAGTCCCAGCCGTGCGAGATGCCGTAGAGCAGGCCCGCGCGGTACGCATCGCCGCAGCCAGTCGGATCGAGCACCTTGTCGGCCGCGACGCACGCGATCTCGTGGCAGGTGCCGTCGGCGAATATCTGCGAGCCCTGCCCGCCTTTCGTCAATATCAGCGCCTTCATGCCGCGCGCGAGTTCATCCAGCTTTTTGCCGGTCTTCTCTTCCAGCATCTTGCCTTCGTAATCGTTTACCGCGAGGTAGGAGGAGAGCTTCACCATTTCCATCAGCTCGTCGCCGGAGAACATCGGCATGCCCTGGCCCGGGTCGAACAGCAGCGGGATGCCGTGCTGCGCGCACTGGCGCGAGTGCTGCTGCATGCCTTCCTTGCCGTCCGGTCCGACGATCGCCAGCGTCGCGCCCAGCTCCGGGCCGATCCGGTTCTCATGCGAGTAGTTCATGGCGCCCGGATGAAAGGCGATGATCTGGTTGTTATCCAGGTCGGTGGTGATGAAGGCCTGCGCCGTGAACTGTCCCGAGATGTGCTTCAGCGAATTGGCACCGATGCCCAGGCGCTTTAGCCGCTCCAGGTAGGGCGCGATGTCCTGGCCCACGGTGGCCATCAGGAGCGGGTCGTCGCCCAGCAGCTTCAGGTTGTAGGCGATGTTGCCGGCGGTGCCGCCGTACTCGCGCCGCATCTCCGGCGTCAGGAAGCACACGTTCAGGATGTGCAGCTGATCGGCGAGCAGGTGGTTCCGGAAACGGTCCGGGAAAACCATGATCGTATCGTAGGCCATCGAGCCGGTCACCAGCGTGCGCAATTTCAGCACTCCTTCGTCATGGAAAGAAGAGATACATCCGATAGCCGATGGCGCGCAGGCCGCCGGTGTCCAGGTAAACGCGCAGGGGCGCGTCCGCGCCCGCGCCGATGCCGCGCGCGATCTGCTGCGCCGGAACGCCCGCGAAGTAGTCCGCCGGCATGAGCACGCGCCGCGCCACCGCTTCGTCGCGTTCGTCCGTGAGCGTGAGTTCAAGCGCCGGAAACTCCTGGGCGAACTGCGCCTGGTTGCGCAGCACTACGTTCAGCACGATCAGGTTGTCGCGCCGGCCGTCGGCCTGCAGGTCCGAGGACTCTATCGCCATGAGCTTGGGCCGGCGCGGCAGCTTGAGGTCGCACTTGAGTGTGGCGCAGGCCGCAGCCAGGTACGGGCGTGTTTCGGGAACCAGCGCGGCGATCTCGCTGCGAAAGTAATGCGCGGCCTGGGCCGCGAGCCCGCACAGCAACAGCACCACGCCGAATGCCAGCGACCAGGAGCGCCTGGGGGGCGGTGCTTCCTCGAGAAAATCCGCGACCGGCGCGTCCTCGTTCGCGGCCTCCCCCGCGCCCGCGAGCGGGCCCTTGCGCGCCGCGCCGAACAGGGCGAGCTGCGGTGAAGGCTCCGTTTCCGCCTGGACCGCCCC
>JANNXB010000341.1:0-2866 GCA_031409355.1 Betaproteobacteria bacterium
GTGCCCCCCGAGCAGGTGGCGCGGCCCCTGCGCGACGGCGGCCCCGGTGCGGTGAACGTGCAGCCCCGGTCCCAGCAGCTGCGCTCGATCGACCAATGGCAGAAAGTCAGGCAGCTGATCGAGCGCATGCCCGGCGTAACTGCGGTGACACCGGTGATTTCAGGTCCCGGGTTCGCGTTGCGTGGCGATGCGAGCAAGGCCATTTCCATGACTGGCATCGAACCCGAGAGCTACCTGCGGGTCATCTCGCTCGCGGAGAAGATGGTTCAGGGCAGCGTCACGCTGACCAGCGGCGACATCATCATCGGCACGGACCTGGCCAAGGACCTCGGCGCCGCGCTTGGCGACAAGCTCAGGGTCACCACGGCGACCGGTGCGGTCGAAACGCTGCGCGTTGCGGGGATCTTCGATTTCGGCAACAAGGCCGTGAACGGACGCAACGTCTTTGTAAGCCTGCGGACGGCGCAAAACCTGCTCGACCTGGTCGGTGGCGTGTCGAGCCTCGAGGTCAGGATTCTCGATCCGTTCGCCGCCGAGACCGTCGCACAGGGCATTGCCGGGGAGACCGGCCTTCAGGCCGACAGCTGGATAAAGACCAACGCGCAGTTCTTCACCGCGATCGCCGCCCAGAGCCTTTCCAACACGGTCATCCGCTTTTTCGTCGGCCTTACCGCGGCCCTGGGCATTGCCAGCGTGCTGGTCGTATCGGTGGTGCAGAAATCCAAGGAGATCGGCATTCTTCGCGCAATGGGTACGTCGCGCGGCCAGGTCCTTCGGCTGTTTCTGCTGCAGGGAGGCGCGATGGGCATGGCGGGCTCGTTCATCGGCTCGGCGATGGGCTACGTCTTTGTGCTGGTGTGGACAGGAATCGCGCGGAACGCGGACGGCACACCTTTGTTCATCATCGAGATCCAGCCGATGCTGTTTGCCGCGGCCACCCTTGGCGCAACGCTGGTCGGCATCCTGTCCGCCGTCGTACCGGCACGCCAGGCGGCACGGCTCGATCCGGCGGTGGCCATCCGTGGATGACGCCCCTGTTGCGCAAGCCGCCGGCCCCGATACGCTGGAACTGCGCGGCGTGCGCAAATCCTACGGCGTCGGCACTCCGGTCGAGACCGAAGTGCTGCATGGCATCGACCTGGTGCTGCGCCCCGGAGAGTTCGCCGCGCTGATCGGACCCTCGGGGGGTGGCAAGAGTACGCTGCTCAACCTGATCGGGTTGCTTGACCATCCCAGCGCGGGATCATTGCGGATTCTTGGCGAAGACGCGGGCATGCTCGACGACGCCAGACTGACCCGGCTGCGCGGCCGTGCCGTCGGCTTCGTGTTCCAGTATCACCACCTGCTGCCGGCCTTCACCGTCCTCGAGAACGTCATGATGCCGATTCTCGCCGCCCGCGGCCGTCCGGATGACGACATGCGCGAAACCGCCGCCGCCCTGCTGGAGAAAGTCGGCCTCACGCCTTGGCGCGATCACCTCGCCAACAACATATCCGGCGGCCAGCAGCAGCGCGTGGCGGTGGCGCGTGCGCTGGCGATGAACCCGTCGCTGGTGCTTGCCGACGAGCCCACCGGCAATCTCGACACGAAAACCGCCGATGGCGTATTCGACACGCTGCGCAAGGTTAACGAGGAGAATCGCACCACCTTTCTCATCGTCACCCACGATCCGCGTCTCGCGAAACGCTGCGACCGCATCATCGAACTGGTGGACGGCAGGCTGGTTGCCGACAAGGCGAACCAGGCGCTGCGGCCCGGTTAGGTGTTCTGAACGACGATATTCGGAAACTTCGAGGTCATGTCCTTCTGCGATTCCGCAATCCGCACCGCGCAGCGGCGCGCGACCTGCTTGTAGATCGCCGAGATCTTGCCGTCCGGGTCGGACACCAGCGTCGGCTTGCCGGAATCGGCATGCTCGCGGATCGAACCGTCGAGCGGCAGCTGGCCGAGCAGTTCGGTGCCGTAGTCCTTGCACATGCGCGCCGCGCCGCCTTCGCCGAAGATGTGGCTCTCGTGGCCGCATTTTTCGCAGATGTGGGTGGACATGTTCTCGACGATGCCGAGGATCGGGATGCCGACCTTCTCGAACATCTTGAGGCCCTTGCGCGCATCGATGAGGGCGATGTCCTGCGGCGTGGTGACGATCACCGCGCCGGTCACGGGCACCTTCTGCGCCAGCGTCAGCTGGATGTCGCCGGTGCCGGGCGGCAGGTCCACCACCAGGTAGTCGAGTTCGCGCCAGCGCGTGTCCTTGAGCAGCTGCTCCAGCGCCTGCGTCACCATCGGGCCGCGCCAGACCATCGGCGTATCGTTGTCGATCAGGAAGCCGATGGAGATCGCCTGCAGGCCGTGGCCTTCCATCGGTTCCAGGCTCTTGCCGTCCTTCGATTCGGGCCGGCCGGCGATGCCGAGCATCATCGGCTGCGACGGACCGTAGATGTCCGCATCGAGGATGCCGACCGAAGCGCCCTCGGCCAGCAGGGCGAGAGCGAGGTTGACCGCGGTGGTGGACTTGCCCACGCCGCCCTTGCCCGAGGCGACCGCGATGATGTTCTTGATGCCGGGAATGAGCTTCACGCCCTTCTGCACGGCGTGCGACACGACCTTCGACCGCACGGTGACGCTCGCCCCCGGCGCGCCCGCGGCCTTCAGCGCATCGAGCACCTGGCGCCGGATCGGCTCGAACTGGCTCTTGCCGGGGTAACCGAGTTCGATCTCGAGGGCAACAGAGGCACCCGAAACCTTGACGTTCTTGACCGAGCGCGTCGCGACGAAGTCTTTTCCGGTGTTCGGATCGACGATTTTCGCGAGGACCGCTTGCACATCCGCTTCATTGAGAGGCATGCGCGGAGTGTAAGCTAAAATC
>JANNXB010000342.1:0-9510 GCA_031409355.1 Betaproteobacteria bacterium
CCCATGCCGCGTCCGACGCGGTGGCGCGCCTGGCGCGATCCTGCCGCCGGCTTCAATCCATTGAGTCTCATGCTAGCTCTCCAGCCTGACGAGGTAGGCCACGCGGTTGATCATGCCGCGCACCTCGGGGGTGTCGACGAGCTCGACCACGTGGTTCATGCGCCGCAAGCCCAGGCCGCGCACCGTGGCGACGTGCCCGGTCTTACAGCCCGCGGTGCTCTTGACCAGCTTCACTTTGATTTTCTTGTCCGCCATGGCTCATCCCTGGGAAAGGATTTCCTCGATCTTCTTGCCACGCTTGGCGGCAATCTCGGCCGGGGTGTTCATTGCCTGCAGGCCCTGCAGCGTCGCGCGAACGACGTTGTAGGGATTGGTCGAGCCGAAGCACTTGGCGAGCACATTGGTGACGCCCATCACCTCGAACACGGCGCGCATCGGGCCGCCGGCGATGATGCCGGTGCCCTCGGAGGCCGGTTGCATCAGGACCTTGGCCGAGCCGTGGCGGCCGATGACGGTATGGTGCAGCGTGCCGCTCTTCAGCTTGATCTTGAACATCTTGCGGCGCGCTTCCTCCATCGCCTTTTGCACCGCAACCGGAACCTCGCGCGCCTTGCCCTTGCCCATGCCGATGCTGCCGTCGCCGTCGCCGACCACGGTGAGCGCGGCGAAGCCGAGCACGCGGCCGCCCTTCACCACCTTGGTGACGCGGTTGACCGCGATCATCTTCTCGCGCAGCCCGTCGCCGCGCTCTTCCTGCTGCTGCATCCGTCGTGCCTGCATTTTGGCCATTGCTAATTCCTTAGAATTTGAGTCCGCCTGCCCGTGCAGCTTCGGCGAGCGCTTTCACGCGCCCGTGGTAACGGTAGCCCGCGCGGTCGAAAGCCACGCTGTCGATGCCAGCCGCCTTCGCCTTCTCGGCGATGCGCTGGCCGACGGCTTCGGCGGCCTTCTTCGTGGCGCCGGTCTTCATCTTGGCGCGCAGGTCCTTCTCGATGCTGGAAGCGCTCGCCAGCACCTTGTCGCCGCCGGGCGAGGTGATCTGCGCGTAGATATGCACGTTCGTGCGGTGCACCGTGAGGCGCACCGCGCCGATTTCCCGGATCTTGAGCCGCGTCTGGCGCGAACGGCGCAGGCGGGCGGAATTTTTATCGACCATAGTGAGACTCCGTTACTTCTTCTTCGTTTCTTTGAGCACGATCGCCTCGCCCAGGTAGCGCACGCCCTTGCCCTTGTAGGGCTCGGGGGGCTTCACGTCGCGGATCTCGGCGGCGACCATGCCGACCAGCTGCTTGTCGATGCCGCTGACGATGATTTCCGTCTGCGTCGGCGTCGCCACCTTGATGCCCTTGGGCATCTGCTGCACCACCGGGTGCGAGAAGCCGAGCGAAAGGTTGAGCTTGTCGCCCGCGGCCTGCGCGCGGTAGCCGACGCCAACCAGCGACAGCTTCTTCTCCCAGCCCTTGGTGACCCCGGTGACCATGTTGGCCACCAGCGCCCGCATCGTGCCGGACATGGCATCGGCGTGGTTCGAATTGCCCAGCGCCTTGCACTTTAGCGTTTCGCCGTCCTTTTCGATGCCGACATTCGGGTCCATCGGGCGCGCGACGGTACCCAACGGCCCTTTCACCGAAATCTGCACCGGCGTGATGTTCACCTCGACGCCCTTGGGCACCGGGATGGGATTCTTTGCAATGCGCGACATGGCCGTCTCCTCAGGCGACGATGCAGATGACTTCGCCGCCGACGCCGGTGGCGCGCGCCTTGCGGTCGGTCATCACACCTTGGGAGGTCGAAACGATCGCCACGCCCAGGCCGTTCATGACCTTGGGCAGGCTGTCGCGGTCCTTGTAGACGCGCAGGCCGGGCTTGGAGATGCGCTCCAGGCGCTCGATGACGGGCCGGCCGGCGTAGTACTTCAGGCCGATGCGCAGCACCTTCTTCGGGCCGTCCTCGCGCACCGCGAAGTCCTCGACGTAGCCCTCGTCCTTCAGGACCTGGGCGATGGAAATCTTCAGTTTGGAACAGGGCATGCTGGTCTCCACGTGCCCGACCATCTGGGCGTTGCGGATACGGGTCAGCATGTCTGCAATCGGATCGCTCATACTCATCGCGGACTCCTTACCAGCTCGCCTTGATCACACCGGGCACTTCGCCGTGCAGCGCCAGCTCGCGCAGCTTGATGCGCCCGAGGCCGAACTTGCTGTACACGCCACGTGGACGTCCGGTCAGGGCGCAACGGTTGCGCAGGCGCACCGGGGAAGAGTCGCGCGGCAGCCGCTGCAGCTTGGCGCGCGCGGCTTCGCGGTCCTCGTCCGAGGCTTTCACGTTGTGGATCACCTCGAACAGCGCGGCACGCTTCACCTTGAACTTCTCGACGATCTGGCGGCGGTACTTGTCACGCAGTTTCACTGAGAGCTTGGCCATGTTGGTCAGCCTTTCTGTTCTTGCATGTTCGGTTCTTGCTTTTTCACTTCCGGCTTTACCTGCTCCACCCGGAACGGAAAGCGGAACGCGGTGAGCAGGGCGCGCGCCTCGTCGTCGTTTCTCGCCGTCGTGTTGATGGCGATGTCCATTCCCCGGATCGCGTCGATCTTGTCGTACTCGATCTCGGGAAAGATGATCTGTTCCTTGACGCCCAGGCTGTAGCTGCCGCGGCCGTCGAAGGCGCGGTTGGACACGCCGCGGAAGTCGCGGATCCGCGGGATCGCGATGTTCACCAGGCGGTCGAGGAACTCGTACATGCGCGCGCCGCGCAGTGTCACCATGCAGCCGACCGGGTATCCGGCGCGCACCTTGAAGTTCGCGATCGACTTGCGCGTCTTGGTCACCACCGGCTTCTGCCCGGCGATGCGGGTCATGTCGGCGACGGCGTGGTCGAGCACTTTCTTGTCGTTCACCGCTTCGCCGACGCCCATGTTGATGACGATCTTCTTGATGCGCGGCACCTGCATCACGGTGGTGTAGCCGAACTTCTTCATGAGATCCGGCACGATCTTTTCGCGGTACTGCAGCGCGAGCCGCGCCGGCGGCGCGGGCTGCTGCGGGCCGGTCTCGACAGGCGGGGCGACAGCCTTCCTGGACTGCTGCTCTTTCTTGGGCGCCTTCGGCTGCTGCTGCGCCTCCTGCTGCTTGGGCTTTGCGCCTTTGTCTTTGTCTTTGTCTTTGTCTTTGGCCATGGCTCGTTTTCCTAGGCGTCGACCTGTTCGCCGTTCGACTTGAACACGCGAACCTTGCGGCCGTCATCCAGCGACTTGAAGCCGACGCGGTCGGCCTTCTGGGTGGCGGGATTGAACAGCGCGATATTCGAGACGTGGATCGGCATGTCCTTCTCGACGATGCCGCCGGTCTGGTTCTTGGCCGGGTTGGGCCGCTGGTGCTTCTTCGCGCGGTTGACGCCCTCCACCACGACGCGCTCGGCATCCACGCGGCGCAGCACCGCGCCACGCTTGCCCTTGTCGCGACCCGAGATCACCACGACCTCGTCGCCCTTCTTGATCCTGTTCATGTCTTTATTCCCTTACAGAACTTCGGGCGCGAGCGAAACGATCTTCATGAAGCGCTCGGTGCGCAGCTCGCGCGTCACCGGCCCGAAGATGCGGGTGCCGATCGGCTCGAGCTTGGCGGTAAGCAGCACCACCGCGTTGTTGTCGAAGCGCACGAGGGAGCCATCGCCGCGGCGCACGCCCTTGGCGGTACGTACCACCACGGCGTCGTAGACCTCGCCCTTCTTCACGCGGCCGCGCGGCGCCGCATCCTTGATGCTCACCTTGATCACATCGCCGATCGAGGCATAGCGGCGTTTCGAGCCGCCCAGCACCTTGATGCACATGACGGCGCGCGCACCGGTGTTATCGGCGACGTCGAGTACTGACTGCATTTGAATCATGGCGTTTCCTTCTTTCCAACTTTCGGGTCAGTGACCCGGAGTCTTGGGCCCCGCTACTGGGGGAAGCTTTTAATTTTAAACGACTTTCGACTTCTCTACAAGGCGCGTGACCGTCCACGACTTGGTTTTCGAGATCGGCCGGCCTTCGGCGATCTCAACCAGGTCGCCTTCCTGGAAGCTGCCCGTGGCGACATGCGCGTGGTACTTGCTCGAGCGCGTGATGATCTTGCCGAACGTCGCGTGCTTCACGCGTCGCTCGACCAGCACCACCACGGTCTTCTGCATCTTGTTGCTGGTGACGCGGCCAACCAGCTTGCGCTGGTTCTTGACGGGAACTGCGGCGGCATCGGCCGGCTGGGGAGCTGCGGTAGCGTTCATTTTGCGGCCTTCTCTTTGATGACGGTGCGCGCGCGCGCGATGTCGCGGCGCACTTTCTTGATCTGGCTGGTGTTGGCCAGCTGTTGCGTCGCGTGCTGCATGCGAAGGCCGAACTGCGCCTTCAGCAGGTCGTTCAGCTCCTTCTGCAGCTCATCGCCATTCTTGGCGCGTAGTTCGTTGGCTTTCATGGATGGTTCCCTTCTATCCCAGCATTCGGTGCACGGAGGTGGTGCGGAACGGCAGCTTGGCCGCCGCCAGCGCGAATGCTTCCTTCGCGAGCGCGGCATCGACGCCGTCCATCTCGAAAATGATCTTGCCCGGCTGGATTTCGCAGACGAAGTATTCCGGGTTGCCCTTGCCGTTGCCCATGCGGACTTCGGCGGGCTTGCGCGAGATCGGCTTGTCCGGAAAGACGCGGATCCAGACCCGTCCGCCGCGCTTGATGTGGCGCGACAGCGTGCGGCGCGCCGCCTCGAGCTGGCGCGCCGTCAGGCGGCCGCGCGTGGTCGCCTTCAGGCCGTACTCGCCGAAGGAAACCTTGTTGCCGCGCGTGGCGATACCCGTGTTGCGGCCCTTCTGCTGTTTCCGATACTTTGTGCGGGAAGGTTGCAGCATGGTTTATTCCTTTTTCTCTCCGCCCTCGTCCTTGACGATTTTCTTCGCCCGCTTGATCGTCGTCTTGGGCACGGGTGCATCCGGCTTCCTGGCGGCTTTCTTGTCGCCATCGGCCCTCGGCTTGGCCGGGGGGCGCTTGGCGCCGATTTTCGGCGCGGGCTTCTTGGCGCGCTTCGGTTCGCTCGGCGCCTCAGGCTGCAGTGCCGCCGGCGCTGCCGTGGTCGCCGCGAGCGCGGCCTGCTCGCTCCTCGGCATGACTTCGCCCTTGTACACCCAGACTTTGATGCCGATCACGCCGTAGCTGGTCTTCGCCGCGCCCATGCCGTAATCGATGTCGGCGCGCAGCGTGTGCAGGGGCACCCGGCCTTCGCGGTACCACTCGGTGCGCGCGATTTCGTGCCCGTTGAGGCGGCCCGCGCTCATGATCTTGACGCCCTGCGCGCCCAGGCGCATGGCGTTCTGCATCGCGCGCTTCATCGCACGGCGGAACATGATGCGCTTTTCCAGCTGCTGCGCGATCGAGTCGGCGATCAGTTGCGCATCCGTTTCAGGCTTGCGGATTTCCTCGATGTTCACGTGCACCTGCTGCACGCCCATGATGCGGCGCAGCTCGGCCTTGAGCGCCTCGATCTCCTCGCCTTTCTTGCCGATCACCACGCCCGGGCGCGCCGAGAAGATGGTGATGCGCGCGTCCTTGGCCGGACGTTCGATCAGGATGCGGCCAACGGAAGCGTGCGCGAGCTTCTTCTTGAGGAACGAACGGACCTTGATGTCCTCGGCGAGCATTCCCGCGAAGTTGCGGTTGTTCGCGTACCACTTGGAGCTCCAGTTGCGGTTGACCGCGAGCCGGAAGCCGGTCGGATTGATTTTCTGTCCCATGAGGTTCCTTAATCTCCGACCGTGAGGTAGATGTGGCAGGAGTGCCTGAGCACCCTCGTGCCGCGCCCCTTGGCGCGCGCGTGGAAGCGCTTCTGGAAGGCGCCGCGCTCGACGTGGATCGTCTTCACTTTCAGCGCATCGACGTCCGCGCCGTCGTTGTGCTCGGCGTTGGCGATCGCGGACTCCAGCAGCTTCTTGATCAGGGCCGCGCCCGCCTTGGGCGAAAAAGCGAGGATATTGATCGCCTGGTCCACCTTCTTGCCGCGCACCAGGTCCGCCACCAGGCGGCCCTTCTGGGCCGAGAGGTGCGCGCCGCGCAGCGATGCTTTGGTTTCCATGAATGCTCCTTACGTCCGCATTTCTACTTTTTGGCCGGTGCCGCGGCGGCCGCCGCTGCCGGGGCAGGCGCTGCCGCGCCGATGCCGCCGCCCGGCGGGGGCGACTTGCCCGCCGCCGCTTCCGCAGTGCGCTTGCCGGCTGCCGAGTGGCTCTTGAAGATGCGCGTCAGAGCAAACTCGCCGAGCTTGTGCCCGACCATGTTCTCCGTGACGTACACCGGGATGTGCTGCTTGCCGTTGTGCACCGCCAGCGTCAGGCCGACGAAATCGGGCATCACCGTCGAGCGTCGCGACCAGGTCTTGATCGGGCGCTTGTCGCTGGTGCCGCGCGCCTTGTCGACCTTCTGCATCAGGTGGTAGTCCACGAAGGGACCCTTCTTGATTGAGCGAGCCATGGCCTATCCCTTATTTCGTACGCCGGTCGCGGACAATCATCACTTGCGTCCGCTTGTTGCGCCGGGTCTTGAAACCCTTGGTCTGCACGCCCCAGGGTGAAACGGGGGGGCGTCCCGATGAAGTGCGGCCTTCGCCGCCGCCGTGCGGGTGGTCGATCGGGTTCATCGCCACGCCGCGCACCGTCGGCTTGATGCCGCGCCAGCGCTTGCGGCCCGCCTTGCCGATCGATTCCAGGTTGTGCTCGTCGTGGCCGACTTCGCCGATGGTGGCGCGGCACTCGACATGCACCTTGCGAATCTCGCCGGAACGCAGCCGCAGCTGCGCGTAGGAACCCTCGCGCGCCAGCAGCTGCGCCGAGGTGCCGGCCGAGCGGGCAATCTGCGCTCCCTTGCCCGGCAGCATCTCGATGCAGTGCACCGTGGTGCCCACCGGCACGCTCTTGAGCGGCAGCGTGTTGCCCGGCTTGATCGGCGCTTCCGCGCCGGAAACCAGTTGCGCGCCCGCAGAGATGCCCTTGGGGGCGATGATGTAGCGGCGCTCGCCGTCGGCGTAGAGCAGCAGCGCGAGGTGCGCGCTGCGGTTCGGATCGTAGTCGATGCGCTCGACCGTGGCCAGGATGCCGTCCTTGTCGCGCCGGAAATCCACGATGCGGTAGTGGTGCTTGTGGCCGCCGCCCTTGTGCCGCATCGTGATGCGGCCGTGGTTGTTGCGGCCGCTGCCGCGGACCTGGCTTTCGACCAGCGGCCAGTGCGGTTCGCCCTTGTGCAGGTCGGGCGTCACCACCTTGACGAGCGCGCGCCGGCCTGGCGAAGTCGGCTTGACTTTCATCAATGGCATGGGTTACTCCGTCGCCGCAAAGTTGATTTCCTGGCCTTCGGCCAGGCAGACGTAGGCCTTCTTCCAGTTGTTCCGGCGGCCGATGAAGCGGCCGAAACGCTTTTTCTTGCCTTTGACGCGGCTGACAGTGACCGAGTCGACCTTGGTCTTGAACAGCAGCTCCACCGCGGCCTTGATTTCCGGCTTGGTGGCGGCGTCAAGGACGCGGAACACGTACTGCCGGTTCTTGTCGGCGACGCGGGTGCTCTTTTCCGAGACCACCGGCGCGAGCAGCACCTGCATCAGCTGCTCCGCGTTGTACTTCTTCACCGCGGTCATTTGAACATCTCCTCGAGCTTGGCCACTGCCTTCTTGGTCAGCAGCACGGTCGGGTAGCGCACCAGCGCGACCGGATTGGCCTGCTGCACGCCGATCACTTCGACGTTGTGCAGGTTGCGCGAGGAAAGCGTCAGGTTCGAGTCCATTACATCGGTGATTACGAGCACCTGGTCGAAGCCCATCGCCTTCACCTTCTGCGCGAGCAGTTTCGTCTTCGGGTGCTCGACCTTGAACTCGTCCACCACGCGGATGCGGTCTTCGCGCGCGAGCTGCGACAGGATCGACGCCATGCCGGCGCGATACATCTTGCGATTCACCTTCTGCGAGTAATTCTCTTCCCCGGTGTTGGGGAAGATCTTGCCGCCGCCGCGCCACAGGGGGCTGGAGGTCATGCCGGCGCGCGCGCGGCCGGTGCCCTTCTGGCGCCAGGGCTTCTTCGTCGAATGGCGCACTTCGCCGCGGTCCTTCTGCTTGCTCGTGGCAAGGCGTGCGTTAGCTTCGTACGCGACCACGAGCTGGTGCACCAGCGTCTCGTTGAAATCACGCGCGAAAATCTCGTCTTTCGCGGCCATCGTGCCCGCCGCGCCCTTGTCGTTGATTAGCTTGAGTTCCATGGTCAGCCCTTCGCCGCCGATTTGCCGTCAGCCTTGCCCGGCGCGGCCTTCTGGACCACGACCTTCTTCTGGCCCTTGATCGCCGGCCAGACGATGACATCGCGTCCCGAATAGCCCGGGACCGAGCCCTTCACCAGCAGCAGCTGGCGCTCTGCGTCGATGCGCACCACCACGAGGTTCTGGATCGTGCGGCGCTTGTTGCCCAGGTGCCCCGCCATTTTCTTGCCGGGGAACACGCGGCCCGGATCCTGGCGCTGGCCGGTCGAGCCCTGGGTGCGCGTGGTGATCGAGTTGCCGTGGGTTTCCCGGTTCGAGGAGAAGTGGTGGCGCTTGATGACGCCGGCGAAGCCCTTGCCGAGCGTGGTGCCCTGCACGTCCACCGTCTGCCCGACCTTGAAGAGTTCGACGCCGATCTTGCCGCCCACCGTCAGGCCCTCGAGCGCCTTGGACTCGGCGCGGAATTCCTTGAGCGTGTGGCCGGCTTCGACCGCCGCCTTGGCGAGGTGCCCCGCCAGCGGCTTCTTCACGCGGCTCGCGCGGCGCTTGCCGAACGCGACCTGCACGGCCGAATAGCCGTCCTTGTCCGCGGTCTTGATCTGCGTGATCCGGTTGTCGGAGACGTCCAGCACGGTCACCGGCTGGGCGTCGCCCTCGTCGGTGAAGATGCGCATCATGCCGACCTTCCGGCCGACCAGTCCTATCGTCATACAAACCCCTTCTAGCTCTAGTTAACCCCTGCTTGCGCCGGGGCGCCGGCTCCTGTTGGCCAGCCCTGCACTTTGTATTTCGGTGTTACCTGACCTTGATTTCCACGTCCACGCCAGCGGGTAGATCGAGCTTCATCAGCGCGTCCACCGTCTTGTCCGTCGGGTCGATGATGTCCATCAGTCTCAAATGGGTTCGAATTTCAAGCTGTTCGCGCGAGGTCTTGTCCGCGTGCGGCGAGCGCAGCAGGTCGAAGCGCGCCTTGCGCGTCGGCAGCGGCACCGGGCCACGTACCACGGCGCCCGTGCGCTTGGCCGTATCGACGATCTCGAGCGCCGACTGGTCGATCAGCCGGTAGTCGAAGGCCTTGAGGCGAATGCGGATGCGTTGGCTTTCCATCGTCACTCGATCACTTTGGCGACGACGCCGGCGCCCACGGTCTTGCCGCCCTCGCGGATGGCAAAGCGCAGGCCCTGCTCCATCGCAATCGGCGTGATCAGCGTCACCACCATCTTGATGTTGTCCCCCGGCATCACCATCTCGG
>JANNXB010000343.1:0-3522 GCA_031409355.1 Betaproteobacteria bacterium
CCGCACGGGAAACCGCGAGCCGTTACCGCGCCAGGATGCGCGACCAGGGATTCCGGCCGCTCCAGCTCTGGGTGCCCGATACGCGCTCGCCGAAGTTCGCCGCCGAATGCCGGCGCCAGTCGCTGTCCGTCGCGCGCGGCCCCGAGGCAGACATCGAGAGCTTCCTCGAAGCTGCGGCGCAGGAGACCGAAGGCTGGAAATGATAGGTAGCGCAGGGGCAGGCGCGTGAGGCGCGGTCGAATCAGGGTTCGAGCCAGTTCTCGACCGCAAGCCCGGGCACGCGGCGAAACTCGCGCACATTCGCCGTCACCATTGTGAGACCGAGCGTCAGCGCATGCGCGGCGATCAGCATGTCGTGCGCACTGATCGGCTGTCCGGCCTGTTCGAGCCGCATGCGCAGATCCGCATAGCGGCGATCGACGCCTTCATCGAGCGGCAGTATCTCGACGCCGGAGAGCAGCTGTTCGATTTTTCCGTTCAAGACCGGCGAGCCTTTTCTCATCGCCCCATAACGCAGCTCGCAGGCCACCACGATGCTGGTGCAGATCCTGTCCTCGCCCGCAGCGGCGATGCGGCGCGCGACTACGCCCGCCGGTTGCTTGACCACTTCGGACAGCGCGTTGGTGTCCAGCAGGTACCGGAGCGAATCCATTTCAAAGATTCACCTCGTCGAGCGGCAAATCTCCGATTTCCGGAAACTCTTCATCCAGCGGCTCCCAAGTGGCCAGTAACGCGAGCAGCCCGCGCTTCTTCACCGGTTCGACGATCAGCCGGTTGCCGTCCTTGCGGACGACCGCTTCATCGCCCGGCAATTCGAATTCGCGCGGAATGCGCAGGGCCTGGTTACGGCCGTTCCTGAACAGGCGGACGTGACGTTCGGAATCCATAGGAATCTCCCAAGAGCTTATGCCGATTGATGTATTGTGGCATATGTCTAAGCATATGCCAATCCACACCCTCTTTTCATGGCCGCGCGCGACCCTGATTACCTGCATGGTTACATGTAAGATAACTACGATTTCAAATTCAAGGGGATGTCAATGCAACCCAGACGCAATACGGCGCGGGAAACCTCCAGCCGTTACCGCGCAAGGATGCGAGCCCAGGGGTTCCGCCCGGTCCAGGTCTGGGTGCCCGATACGCGCTCGCCGAAGTTCGCCGCCGAATGCCGGCGCCAGTCGCTGTCCGTCGCGCGCGGCCCCGAAACTGACGTCGAGAGCTTCCTCGAAGCTGCGGCGCAGGAGACCGAAGGCTGGAAATGATAGGTAGCGCAGGGGCAGGCGCGTGAGGCGCGGCGAGCTGGTAACCGTCGCCTTGCAGGGAGACCTCGGCAAACCGCGCCCGGCGCTGGTCATTCAGTCCGATCTGTTCAATGAAGCGCACCCGAGCGTGACCCTGCTTCCCGTTACCGGCGAAATCCGCAGCGCGCCGCTGTTTCGCGTCACCGTCGAACCGTCGGAGGCGAACGGCCTGAAAAGGGTGTCACAGGTCATGGTGGACAAGCAGGTCTCAGTCAGGCGCGACAGGATCAGCGAGCCGTTCGGCCGCATTGAGGACGAAGCCATGCTGCGCGTGAATCGCGCGCTCGCGGTGTGGATCGGACTGGCGTAGGTAGGTCGCGTCATTTCCTGGCCGGCACGGATGGCTTGGGCGGCGCTTTCGACAACGACGGCGCTTACTTCCAATTGAGATTGAGCTTGCGATGAGAGGCCGCGCAGTCCCGCAAATACAGGTTGATCAGGCTTTGGTACGGAACGCCAACGTCTTCAGAGATTGCCTTGAAGTACGTGATGGACTCTTCATCGAGCCGGATGGTGATTTGTTTTTTTAGATGTGTCGCGTAGGGGCTTTTTCTCGCGGCGGAGAAGTCGTACTCTTTGCGCATGTGGCACCTCTATGGATAATATTTGGATTCCCTGGCAACTGCCTTGCGAGCCGAGACAATGCGATGTAGTGCGACGACATTCAGTCCGGGATTCATCCGGACGATTCAAGCGCCATCGGGGCTGATCAGCGCCAGCCCCGGGAAATAAGTCTTGTAACGGCGCGCATCGCGAGTCAGAAGCGCCATCCGCTGTACGACCGCATGAGCGCCAATCAGGAAATCGGGAAGAATCATCGTTCTCGCACCGCCAGAAGCGCGGTACCGCGCATGACAGCACGCCGCCAGATAGGCCGCCTCGCGCGGAATGCCCGCGTATTCGTAGTCGGCGGCCGGCAGCAACTCTTCGACCGCCTCGATCGTATCGAAATCGAAAGCGATCTCGGCGTAGACGATGGGGTTGATGACCAGCGAACCGCGCTCCAGATGGCTCGCCAGCGCCCGCGCCGACCATTCCCCCCAGATCGGATCGGCCTTGATGACGTCCAGCAGGACGTTCGAATCGACGAGGATGCGCGTCACTCGCCGCGGGTCAGCGCCAGTATTTCGTCGGTGCTGAGCGTGGTTCCCGGCCGGGCACGGCGCAAACGCTCCACAGCGAGTTCGCCGCGGCCCTTCTGTTGCCTGGATTTTCGCAGCACGATCTTGCCGTTCTCGATCGTGAATTCCACTTCCATGTTCGGCGCCAGTCCGGCGCGCCGGCGGATTTCCTGGGGAATGGTGACCTGCCCCTTGCTGGTAATGCGCATTGCCGTCTCCTTGTAAGAGTATTACCAGTAATACTCTAACAATCGCCGGTCCAGCCTGTCAAACGGGTACAGGGGACAGCCGTTCGGCCGCCTCGCCATCCTGTGAATCGCAGCGCGTTACAGACCGAACAGGCGCGCCAGTTCCTTGCCCGGATCGGGCGCGCGCATGAAGGCTTCGCCCACCAGAAACGCATCCACCGAGCGGGCGCGCAGCCGGGCCACGTCCGCCGGCGCATGGATGCCGCTCTCGGTGACCACGATCTTTCCGGCGGGCACGCCGGCGAGCAGTTCCAGGGTGGTTTCGAGGCGCGTCTCGAAAGTGCGCAGGTTGCGGTTGTTGATGCCGAGCAGCGGTGTCCGGAGCGTCAGGGCGGCCTCGAGCTCGCCCGCGTCGTGCACTTCGACCAGCACCGCCATGCCCAGCGAAGCCGCGGTCGCCTCGAGGCCCTGCATGTCCTGGCGCGCGAGCGCGGCGGCGATGAGCAGGATGCAATCGGCGCCCAGCGCGCGCGATTCGTACACCTGGTAGGGCTCGGTGACGAAATCCTTGCGCAACACCGGCAATGCGCAGGCCGAGCGCGCCTGCGCCAAATGTCCGTGGTCTCCCTGGAAAAAGTCCCGGTCGGTCAGCACCGACAGGCAGGCCGCGCCGCCCGCCTCGTAGCTGCGCGCGATCGCGGCCGGATCGAAATCCGCGCGCAGCAGGCCTTTCGAGGGGCTCGCCTTCTTGATTTCGGCGATCACCGCGGGCCGGCCAGCGGCGATTTTCGCCCGCAGCGCCGCGACGAAATCGCGTGGCGGCGGCGCGGCGGCAGCACGCGCCTGCATCTGCGCGAAGGGCACCACCGCGCGGGCCGCCTCAAGTTCCTCGCGCTTGCGCGCGAGGATGCG
>JANNXB010000344.1:0-2087 GCA_031409355.1 Betaproteobacteria bacterium
CATGCAACGCGTGCCTTCCGCCCAGTTCGAACCCGTCCTGCAGAAACGCCTCGAAGAGCTCTGGGGCAAGCCCGTCAATCTCTACCGCGCGCTCGGCAATCATCCGGCGCTCACTGCTGCGTGGACCGAATTCGCCAACGCGATCCGGCACGACAGCAAGACGCCGCGCGCGCTGCGCGAGCTCATGATCCTGCGCACGGCGCAGATCGCGCGCTCCGAGTACGAATGGGCCCACCACCTGCGCATGGCGCGCAAGGCGGAGGTGAGCGAGGCGAAGATCGCGGCGCTTGCAGGCTGGCGGACGGCCGCGGAGTTCGACGCGAGGGAGCGCGCTGCGCTCGCCCTGACCGAGGCGGTCATGGCCTGCAACGTCACCGACGCGGTGCATGCCGAAATGAAAAAGCATTTCAGCGACGCGGAGTTCGTCGAGTTGTCGCTTACCGCGGGCTTCTACGCGATGGTGTCGCGCATGCTCGATGCAATGCGCGTCGAACTGGACCCGGACGTGCGCGACCACGCGCCCCGGCTTTCCTGATCCGGTGACTGCCGGGCCGCAGCGGAGCTACCGCTACTACGATTTCATCATGGTGGCGTTCGTCACCGTGCTGATCTGCTCCAACTTCATCGGCGCCGCCAAGCAGGCGGTGGTGGACGTGCCGTTCCTGGGGCCGATCCCGTTCGGCGCCGGCGTGCTGTTTTTCCCGATCTCCTACATCTTCGGCGACATCCTGACGGAGGTTTACGGTTACGGCAGGGACCGCCGCGTCGTCTGGGCCGGCTTTGGCGCGGTGGCGTTCGCCACCTTCATGGCTTGGGTGGTGGTGAATCTGCCTCCGGGTCCGTCGGACTACATGAAGAGCTACCAGCCGGCGCTCGAAGCGGTGTTCGGCAATGCCTGGCGCATCGCCCTTGGATCCATGATCGCGTTCTGGTGCGGCAGCTTCGTCAACAGCTACGTGCTGGCGAAAATGAAGATATGGACGGAGGGCAAGCGGCTCTGGACGCGCACCATAGGATCGACGATGGTGGGCGAACTCGTCGATTCATCGCTGTTCTATTTCATCGCCTTCTACGGCATCTGGGAAACGTCGGACGTCCTGAAGGTGGCGATGGTGCAATACCTGCTGAAGAGCGGCTGGGAAGTGCTGATGACGCCGGTTACCTACAAGATCGTAGGGTTCCTGAAGCGCGTCGAGCACGAAGATTATTACGACCGCAACACGAACTTCACGCCCTTCAGCGTAAAAGTTTAGGGCAACTTTCCGTTTCGGTAGGCCTCGAGCACCCAGCGCAGGCCGGTGCGCGTGTCGTTCGGCACGTCGTCGACGAGGTAGCGGCCCTCGATCTCGACGAAGTACTGGCCGGCGATGCGCGTCGCGCCGTCCTTGATGTCCCAGATGAGAAGGCGGTGCCGGCCGATCGCGATCTCGGCCAGCAGCCGGTTCTGCGGCGAAAGGTATTGCGCGAAGACTCTCTTGAATTCCTCCGCGCCGACCGATTCGCGATAGTCGCGCAGCACCTCGAAGCGGCGGCGCGGCGCGTTCGACAGCACGGCGGCTTCAAGGATATCGCCGGCGGACAGGTGCAGGTTCAGCAGTTTCGCGGCATCGAGCGCGCTCGCGGGCGCCAGCTCGACCGCGGGCCGGGCGAGGTGCGCGTCCGCCGGATGCTTGCGTAGCGTGTAGCTGACGCTGGTGCCGCCGCTGACTTCCAGCTTGCGCGCCTCTTCGGTCTGGGCGTAAGGCGCGGACGAAATCAATATTCCGGCCGCAAACACCACCGCCCGAATCGGGCTCTGACCCCGATTTAATTGCATGTCAGGCGGCGGCGCGGATCGGGATGCTGCGGTAGCGCGCGAGCAGTTCGTCGCACTTCGCGCGCGCGGCAACGACGCTCGCCGCCTTGATGTGGCCGTAGCCGCGGATCGCTTCGGGCAACGAGGCGATCTCGACCGCGAGCGCGAGATTGTCGCGCGTCAGGCCGGCCAGCAGCGTGGCCACCGTCTGCTCGTACTCGCCGATCAGCGCGCGCTCCATGCGGCGCTCCTCGGTGCGGCCGAAGATATCGAGCCATGTTCCGCGCAGCAT
>JANNXB010000345.1:0-4599 GCA_031409355.1 Betaproteobacteria bacterium
GTCGGAAGCGGTCCTTCGCGGGCCTCTGATTCGATCGCCCGGCTGGCGCGTTCATGCGCCGCTCGCGCTAGCTGCGCAGGCGCATCGGAACCTCCGCCACGCGCAGGTGATTCTCGATGACCTTGACGCCCTTGATGCCCCTGGTGATGTCGCTACAGGCCTCGCTCTGCTCGATCCAGTCGACCATGCCCTCCAGGCTGACGCGCCCGTCCTCGGAGGTCACGCGGACCTTGCAGTGCGAGGTGCTGCGATTCGTTCGGATCGCGGCGAGCACGTGGTGGGCGGTGGCGGCGTCGTGCAAGGCGCGGCGCGACGCATCGGTCTCGGCGAACTGCTCGGATTTCACCAGTTTTACGATTTCATCGACACACTGGTCCACTGAGACGCGGTCGGTGTTGAAGCCCATGTCGTACTCGTTGATATCGTGTGTGTCGATGTGGAAATGGCGGCGCATCACGGCATGCGCGGATTCGTCGTTCTCGTCTACGATGCGCTCGACTTTCGCTTGGTCGGTGGTGTCGAGCCGCTGCATCATGCGCTTGACGCGCATACGCCGCGAAGCCGACACGCAGACGCGCACCGCGTGCGGCACGTCCTTGAGCAGCGACGTAGCGCCCCAGCCACGCAGGATCACCGGTTCGTCGGAATCGGCCAGGGAAAGGATCTCGTCCGCAGTGAGCATGCGCAGGTTCATCTGGTCCGTGGTGAACCGCTCGAGCAGGCCCTGCTTGCCCTCCAGAAAGCTGATGACGTGGCTCTTGCGCAGGCGCGAGCGGTTGGCGAGATGGTCGACGATCTCGTGGTGTCGGATCTTCATGCCAAGCGCCTGCTCCAGACCCAAGGCAACATCCTTGCCCAGCGAGCCGATTTCCCGGTTCATTGCGATGATTGGCATGGCGAATCCCCCTTGGATACTCTGCCTTCTCTGGCCGAAGCGACGTTCGACTCTTCAGCTCAATGGGCGAAGAGCCTGTCAACCCCGGCAGGACCAAAAGCCTACACCCGGAACGACCGCTATGGGTCGAAACCCGACTTCGACCGTCCCTTCGCTGCACCGCAACGAATACGCGCTATTCGATCACCCGATCGGCGCGCACCAGGATGGACTGCGGGATCTTGATGCCGAGCACTTTCGCGGTCTTCTGATTGACCACCAACTCGAACTTGGTCGGCTGCTCGACCGGCAGTTCGGCCGCATTTGCGCCTTGCAGGATACGGGCTGCATACCCGCCGAGTTGCCGGTAGATCGCGCTCAGACGAGGTCCATATCCCATCAGCCCGCCTTCCTCGGCAGTCTCGGGCCATTGGTAGATTGCGGGGAGCCGTGCATCTGCGGCAAGTTTCATGATGCGAGCTCTATGGATGTGGAGAAAAGGCGACGTGAGCACGTTCACGCCAGCGACGCCCAATTTGCGTGCCGCGCTGAACGCGATATCGATTTCTTCGGGTGTGCGCGCCTCGACCGAGTGCAGTACAACTCCAAGAGCGCGTCCCACATCTCCCAGCGCGGCCTGGGAACCGGCGCGCGCACTCGAATCCGTGAGATTGAGTACCACGCTGCCCTTGGGCAGCAAGGCGCCGAGCAACTCAAGCCGTTTCGCGTCCAGATTGACAGAAAGAAAGCTGACGCCGGTAATGCCGGATTCCGGGCGTGAGAATTTGGCCACCAATCCGGCACCGGACATGTCCCCCGTCAGAGTCACGACTGGAATTCCTGGCGCAGCCTTCCTTACCGCTTCGACTACTACCGTTCCTGGTGCGAGGATCAATTTCGGACGCCGCGCGGAAAGTTCGCTTGCGAGCTGGGCCAGCGCCTCTTGGCGTCCCTCGGCATAGCGAGCGTCGATCTCGAAATCGCGGCCCTCGACAAGTCCACGCTCACGCAGGCCATCCGCAAAAACGCGCAAATTGGGCGAACTAATCGCCTTCGTTCCAAGTGTAAGAAATCCGATGCGTTGCGGCGTTTGCGGCTGCTGCGCCAGGGTAAGTCGGGGCACGGCGAGCAACGCGCCAGCGACACTAAGGAATTGCCTGCGTTTGAACTGGCCCATGCACCTCCCCCGAGGAGAGTCTAGTCCTGAATGCCCGTATATGGACCCTTCCTCGTTTGCAAGCACGCTTTTCTTTGGCTTTTACGTACGACTGCACACGTATATCCGGCCTCTAAGTGCTGGATCGGGTTACCGACTTCCGCCAATGTCGGCTCTGGGTCGGAACCCGACATCGGACCAGGAATCGCTGCAGTGCCGTAGAAAATGACCGGATTACGCCGGACGACGGCTACCGGCCCGGAGATTCTATGGTTCAGGTCAAGGGTTTTGTGAGGCGCGCGGGATCGAAGTTGGTCTTGTAGGTGTACATCGACCAGGCGGTGCGGCGATGCCTTCGCCGCCGGCTCAGGCGCCGGCGCGCCGCGCGGGCAGGCCGAGCGCAATCAGCATGCCGGCGACGTTCACGCCCGCCGCGATCATCACCGCCGCGCCGTAGCCCTGGGTCCGGTCGAACAGCCAGCCCGCGAGCACCGGCAGGCTGACCGCGGCGACGCACCAGGCGATGTAGAGCCGCGCAGAGACGGCGCCGATCTGCGCGCGCGGCCAGTAGCGCGCGATCGCGGCGGCCGTGAGGCCCGAGACGAAGCCGTAGCCCATGCCGATCATCGCCAGCGCGGGTACCGCGGCGAGCGGGCCGGGCCAGAGCGTGAGCGCGACAGCGCCGGTGAACGACCACAAATGCGCGAACGCAGCGACATGCGGCACGGAAAACCGGTCCACCAGCCAGCCGCCGCCGAAGCGCGCGGCCGCGATGGCTCCGGTGATGAACGTGGTCGCGCCCAGCGCGAGCGCGGTCTGCCCGCCGTAGGCCTGCACGATGCCCGCCGCCTGGCTCATGACCGTCAGCCCGGCGGCGGCGGCGAGGAAGAATACGGCGGAAAGCCGCAGGAAAACCGGCCACTGCGGGTCGTGCACAGGCGCCGGCGCGGTGCGCGCCGGCCGCAAATCGATCGCGGCGTGGCGCAGCAGCGCCGCGGCACAGGCGCTGGCCGCCAGCACCACCGCCGCGAGTGCGGCCAGCGTCGGCCGCATTCCGAAGGCGCCGATCGACCAGCCGAAGACCGGCGCGCCGACCATGGCGCCGAGCGGATACAGGCTGACCACGTAGCCGTTGATCGCGCCGCTCGATCCCACGAGCACCGCATTCACGCTCTGCTGCATCATGGTGAAGGCAACTCCGGCGCCCAGTCCGAACAAGACCCCGTAGCCCAGCACGACCTGGGCGTAGCTCTCGGCCGATGCGGTCAGCGCGAGCCCCGCCGCGCTGCAGGCGCCGCAGGCGAGCGCCAGCGCGGCCGGCGGCAGGGCGCGGTACAGCCGCGGCGCGAGATTCATGCCGAGCGTCAGGGTGATGGTGGCCAACGCGAAGACCAGGCTCATCTGCGCGCGGCCGATGCCGAGCAAGGCCTCCATCGGCTTGAGGAAAACGCTGAAGGCGTAGATCGTGCCGAACGGCAGGTTGAGCACGGTCGCCGCGGCAAGCGCGACCGCCGTGCGCCGCGCGGGGGTCAACGCCGACCCGAAGGCGACCTGAGCATGGCGGATTCCAGGCTAGACTCGCCCCGCGACGGGCGCACCGAGTTGGCCCGCTTCAGGCAACGCCAGCCCCTTCGCCGAACCAGCGGCCGCGTCCCGGCCACCGCGCCACTAGATCGACGAACAGCGGATCGATGCTGTTCGGGTCGGCCGCGACCTCGCGCGCGAGTTGCCCTGGTTCGTCGTTGTAGGCAAGTAGCCCAAGGTCCGTCATCCGCATCGGATAGACGATGCCGTCGAGGTGGTCGCATTCGTGCTGCAGCAGCGCTGCCCACGAACTGTGTGCGTCATGGGACACCGTCCCGCCCTCGAGCGTCTCGTAACTGATTGCGATGCGCGGATGGCGCGGTACCTTGCCGTGCAGTCCCGGAATTGACAGGCAGCGCTCCCACACTGGCGTCTTGTCCGCGGTCTTGGGTGTGATCACCGGGTTAACCATCACGGTCCAGGGGCGCGGCTCGATTCCCGAGCCCTTGGGGATGCGCGCGGCGATCATACGGTAGACCACCACGCGCCTGCTGTCGAACACCTGCGGCGCGGCGAGGCCGCTCGCGCCAATGTCCTCGAGCGTCTCGATCATATCGGCGGCGAGGCGGCGGATCTCCGGCGCAGTCGGGTCCGCGACCGGCGCCGCGACCTGCGCCAGCACTGGATTGCCCATTTTGGCGATGCGTAATACGGCCATGCCTGCCCCCTTGTTCCGAGACCACTATTTTGTAGCAGATCGAGCGGGTGCGAATGTCGGCTCTGGGTGGCGGAAGCCGACATCCGACTAGAAATCGCTGCAGTGCGGTAGGAAATGGTCAGGCTGGGCCGGACGACGGCAACCGGCCTATTCTGTTGAAAAACTCTATTTCGATCGGTGATGAGAAAATTCTGGGCGTTACGGGACGCGATGCGCGCGTCTGGCTGGGGAGGTACATGGAATTGCCGATGATGCAACCCAAAGGCCCTTGAGCGGCATACCAGTGAGACCACGCCAACTTTTTAATTGATGCCGTTACTGCCGGAA
>JANNXB010000346.1:0-3984 GCA_031409355.1 Betaproteobacteria bacterium
TCCTGGCGCGGCAGCGCGCGCTCCAGGGCTTCAAGCACCCGAATCCTGCCGGCCCGCGCGAGCAGCGGCCAAGTCGCCATGCCGATATCGATCATGGCGACCTGCACCTGCGGCTCCCAGGGACCGAGGCGGCCCGCGCGCGCCAGCGCGCCGTAGAACTCGAAATCCATGTCGTTCAGCCGCGCCTTGAGCATCGCGATGCTCGCCCAGACGTAGGGCGAGCCCGGGCGAAGCGCCGCCGCCTCGCGATACTGCGCGAGGGATTGCCGCAGGCCCTCGCGCCTGGCGGGATCGCGCGGCTCCAGGCGCAGCGCCTGCAGTTCCCGCAAGCGCGCCACCTGCTCTACGTAGTGCGGATTGGAGGGCTCGAACATCCGCGCCTCGCGCAGCGACGCGAGCGCCGGGGCAATCGTTTCTGGGCGCGGCGTGCGGTCCGCATTCGCACCTGCCGCAAGTGCGAGGCGGGCATTGGTGGAATGCACATCCGCCAGGCCACGCTGCGCCGCGGTGTAAATGCCGGCTGCAAGGATTGCGGCAGAAAACAATGCAGCAAAGGAACGTGCTCTCACTGCGGCGTCCAGCGCGGCCGGCGCTTCTCGAGAAACGAGCGGATGCCTTCGCGCGCCTCTTCGCCGGCACGCGTTTCGGCCAGGACGCGCGCCGTCTCCTGGCCCAGCTGGGGCGAGATGGGCGCCTTCGCGACCTTGCGCAGCAGGGCCTTCGAGCGGGCAAGCGCCGCCGGACCGCATTGCGCCAGCTGCTTCGCGAGCTTGTCCACGCAGGCGTCGAGCTCGGAGGCCGGCACGCACTCGTGCGCGAAACCGATGCGATGCGCTTCCCGTGCGGCAAGCCTCTCGCCGGTGAGGATGTAACGCCGCGCCTGCTGTTCTCCCATGGCGCGCACGAGGTAGGGGCTGATCATCGCGGGCACCAGGCCTATCCTCACTTCGGGCAGGCAGAATTCCGCCTCCTCGGCCGCAACCACCAGGTCGCAGGCCGCGACGAGGCCCATGCCGCCGGCAAATGCGGCGCCGTGCACGCGCGCGATCAGCGGCTTCGGATAGATATGCATGCGATAGAGAAGCGCCGCGAAGCGGCCCGCCTCGGTCTTCGACTTCGCCTTGGTCATTTTCGACGCCTGTTCCATGCGCGACAGGTCGCCTCCCGCGCAGAACGCCGCGCCGCGACCGGCGAGGACGATCACCCTGCAGGCGGGATCTTTTTCAAGTTCCTTTAGTGAATTCGAGATCGAATTCAAGACCAGGTCGTTCAACGCGTTTCGAAGCTCAGGCCGGTTGAGCCACAACCACACCGCAGGGCCACGCCTTTCGGTTTCCAGCACTTCCATCAGTTCATCTGCAGGCGGCGGCGGGCGGCGGTGTACTCGGCTTCGAGCTTCGCCACCACTTGCGCGACGGGCGCGATGGCGTCGATCTGCCCGACGCCCTGCCCCGCGCTCCAGATGTCGCGCCAGACTTTCTTCTCGGCGCCGCCCTCCGTGCCGAAGTTCATCTTGTTGGGATCGGACTTGGGCAGGTTCAGCGGATCGAAGCCCGCCGAGACCACGCTGTGCTTCAGGTAGTTGCCGTGCACGCCCGAGAAAAGGTCGGTGTAGACGATGTCGGCGGCGGCGGCGCGCAGCAGTTCCTCCTTGTAGCGCTCGGGCACGCTCGCCTCGGGCGTAGCGAGGAAGCGCGTGCCGAGGTACGCGAGGTCGGCGCCGGCCGCCTGCGCGGCGAGGATCGCGTCGCCGCTGGAAATGGCGCCCGAGAGGATGATCGGGCCGTCGAAGAAGCGCCGCACCTCGCCGATCAGGGCAAAGGGCGACAGCGTGCCGGCGTGCCCGCCCGCGCCGGCACAGACGAGGATCAGGCCATCGACGCCGGCTTCGAGCGCCTTGTGCGCATGGCGCACGCTGATCACGTCGTGCAGCACGATGCCGCCGTAGGCATGGATCTTCGCCACCACGTCATCCGGCGCCCTCAGGCTGGTGATGGTGATCGGAACCTTGTGCCGGATGCAGACTTCGACGTCGTACTCGAGCCGGTCGTTCGACTTGTGCACGATCTGGTTGACCGCGTAGGGCGCGGCGCCCGGCTGGCCCGCGAGCGCGGTCTCGATCTCGGTGAGCCATTGGTCGAGCGCTTCCTTCGGCCGCGCGTTGAGTGCCGGGAAGGAACCGACGATGCCCGCCTTGCATTGCTCGATCACGAGCTTCGGGTTGCCGGCGATGAACATCGGCGCCGCGATTACCGGAATGCGCAGTTGCTGCAGAATCTTCGGAAGCGGCATGGTGTTATTTCAGTTCCCGGTTTTTTCGAGCGTATCACGCGCTCTCAGGTAGAAACATGCGGTATCGCCCTCGCCCTTGCGGTTGAGTTCATCCGCTCGCGCCTGGAAGCTGTCCCATTCGGATTGAGAGAACGCATCGGCGCGATTGCCGGGACGGTACTTGCCGTGCTCGATGTAGGGCACGCCGCGGATGTAGAGCTCGCTGCTGGAGAACTGCTGGATGGAGGAATCGTGCACGACGCTCGTGACTTCCATCCCCGCACCCGCAGCGAGCAACGCCATGCTCTTGCGCGTATGCAGATGGAGATGGCGCGGCGCATCCCAGTTCACCCAGTTGATGCCGTATTCCCTGCGCGCCCGCGAGTCAGCCACCGGGAAACGCAACAGCAGCGTGCCGCCCGGCGCGAGTCGCGGTGCGAGCGCCTTCAGCGTCGCTGCCGGATCGGGCACGTGTTCGAACGAATGGTGCAGCATGATGAAGTCGAACTGCCCTTCGAGCGCCTCGACGCCGCGCTTCAGGATCTTCACGCCGTTGCCATAGTCGATGTCGGCCTGGAGAAAGGGATCCGCGCCCAGCAGCGAACGGAACCCTTCTCGCTGCAGCTTTAGCAGCAGGCCGCCCGCGCCGCAGCCGACGTCCAGGATGCGCGAATCCAGCGTCGCGCGGCCGCGCAGCCAGTCGAAATGCTCCGGACGCTTCGAGATCATGCCGAGCACCGCGCCCGCAATTGAGAACTCGCCGAGGAAATACCGCGTGCGCTCGTGCCGCAGCTTTAGCAGCCAGCCCGGGTAGTGTTTCTGCTTCGGCGTCTTGTAGGAGTAATAGCCGTCGCTCGGGTAGTACTTCGCGAGGTCCTCCGGGATCCGCGCGATCTGCAGGCAACCGCAACGCGCGCATTCGAGATACTCGAACTCCTCGCGCCAGCCGAACATCATCTCCTTCGGCAGGAAGGCCTGGTTGCCCTCGGTGTTCCCGCAGATGCGGCAGGCAGCGGCCACAAGTGCTCCGCTCAGCGCAGCGCCTCGCCCTTCGCCGCCTTGTCCCTGAGGAGCTTGGGCGGCTCGAAGCGCGCGCCGTGCTTTTTCGCCAGCTCATCGGCGCGGGCGACGAATTTCTTCACGCCGATGTAGTTGATGAATTGCAGCGCGCCGCCGGTCCAGGCCGGGAAACCGATGCCGAAGATGGAACCGATGTTCGCATCGTGCACGGTGGTGAGCACGCCTTCTTCGAGGCAGCGCGCGGTCTCGATCGCCTGGCGGTAGAGGATGCGGTCCTTCATTTCCTCGATGTCCCAGGCCGCGTCCTTGCGGCCGAATACCTTCGCGAGCTCCGGCCAGAGCGTCTTCTTGCCGTCCTTCGGGTAGTCGTAGAAGCCGGCGCCGGCCGCGCGGCCCGGCCGGTTCAGTTCCTTCACCATCTTCACGATCACCTTCTGCCCGGGATGCTCCGGCGGCAGCGGCTTGCCCTCCGCCTTTAGGTCGGCGATGGTCTGCTCCATCACGTGCATGGAAAGCGACATCGAGGTCTGGTCGATCACTTCCAGCGGACCGACCGGCATGCCGGCCTGGCGCGCGGCGTTCTCGATCGCCGCCGCGGGGATCCCCTCAGCGAGCATGGCGCAGCCCTCCTGCACGAAAGTGCCGAAGGTGCGGCTGGTGTAGAAGCCGCGCGAATCGTTGACCACGATCGGC
>JANNXB010000347.1:0-1746 GCA_031409355.1 Betaproteobacteria bacterium
GACATAGCCGAGCAGCGTCAGGCCGTAATCCCCCCAGCTGTACTGGTGGGTCGCCGCATAGGCGCCGATCGGAAACGCCACCGCCCAGGTAAACAGCACGACGGTCATATTCAGGATGAAGGACAGCAGCATGCGATCGCCTACGACCTCCCCCACCGGCAAGTCGTGCTCGAAAGACCAGCCCCAGTCGCCCTGCAGCAATCCGGAGAAGCCGCGCTCTGTCGGCCAGACGCCGACCCAGACTGCGTACTGCTCGATGAAGGGCTTGTCCAGGCCGAACTGGGCGCGCATGAACTCGGCGCGCTCTAGCGCCGCCTTGTCGCCCTGGCTGCGCAACTCGGCGATCTGGTTGGAGAGGAAGTCGCCGGGCGGCAGCTTGATGATGCTGAACGTGACGAAGCTGATCACGAGCAGGGTCGGGATCATGATCAGCAGCCGCCGGACGGTGTAGGCGAACATGTGCGTGAACTACTTTTTCGGCTCGCTGATCCAGAAGGTGTCGGGCCGGTAGATGCCGAAGAAGGCGCCCGGGTCCCAGTTGTAGATTCCCTTCTCGGGCACGTTGCGCAGCGTATTGCGCACCACGACCGGCTGCGCCACCGCGCTCACCACTCCGATCACGAATTGCTGCTCGGCGTGGATCTGCAGCATGCGATGCCAGATCTTCGAGCGCTCCTCGCGCGTCGGGGCTTCGCGCCACTGCGCGTTTAGCTTCATCAGTTCGGCGGCCTCGGCGATGTCGGGCGCCTCGCCCGCCTTGCCGCTGGTTTCGAAATGCTGGCCGAATTTCGGCCACTGCAGCTGCTGCTGGTTGGTCGGCGCCAGTTCTTCCGGGCTGATGTCCGGGTTGGCGAGGCCGTTCTCGATCCCGCTCCAGACCGACATCAGCGCCTCGCCCGAGAAGACGCGGTTGCGCAGCACCTCGCGCTGGGTCGGCTTGGGGAACAGCTTGACGCCGATATCCTTCCAATTCTCGCGGATCATCTCCAGCACGTCGGTCTGTTCCGTGCTCTCGCCCGCCGTCTCGACGATGATCTCCATCGGACGGCCGTCGGGCAGCTTGCGCAGGCCGTCGGCGCCGCGCTTGAGGCCGGCTTCATCCAGCAACTTTTCCGCGGCCTTCTTGTCGAGCTGTGCCCAACGCGTCTGGTACTCCTTCTTGTAGAGCGAACTTTCGGCCACCACCGTGTTGTTGCCCTCCGACGCCAGGCCGAAATACAGCACCTGGTTCACCTGCGAGCGGTCGATCGCCATCGACAGCGCGCGCCGCACGCGCACGTCGCGCAATGCCGTGCGCCAGACCGCGTCGTTCACGTTCAGGTTCGGGAACAGCGCGAAATGCGCCCCGCGCACGGTTTTCCAGAGGAGCGTGCGGTAGTTGTTGGTCTTCTCGCCCTTCTTCAGGAAGGTGTAGTTGTTGAACTGGATGTCGCGCGCCTGCAGGTCCGATTCCCCGGCGCCGGTCTTGGCGGGGATCAGCTTGCCCTCGGCCACGGACAGCACGACGCGGTCGATGTAGGGTAGCTGGCGGCCGTTCGCGTCCACACGGTGGAAGTAGGGATTGCGTAGCGTGACGAACCGGTCCGCCGGCGGCTTGGTGACGTTCATCCAGGGCTGCAGCGTCGGCAGCGCGGGATTGTCGAACTGGTACATGTTGTCTTCGCGGTTGTGGGTCGCCGCCCAGCTGCGCTTCACGGCGCCGCCCGATTTTTCCTCGCCCGCCTTCGGGTTGTACTTGCGATGGAA
>JANNXB010000348.1:0-5626 GCA_031409355.1 Betaproteobacteria bacterium
TTCGACCCAGCTCGGCTGCGCGAGAAACGTCGCCAGGTAGTAGTCCGCGACGACCAGGACCGGATGCTCGGGCGCGTGGCGCGAGAGCATCACGGCATAGGGCCTCGGCTCGTCGGACTTGTGCGCGATCGCGTTGAAGCCGGTGAGGTAGAAGACATTCTGAGGGGTGGTGGCGACAATCCCATCCAGACCCCGCGCCGCCATGGCGTAAAGCAGCCGATCGAGATTGCAGAAGCGCTTGGGCAGCGGTTCGCGGCGCGGTGTTGCATCGGAGTTCACCGTGGAATGCATGTGCAATAGTCTAAGGCACTGTCCAGAGCAGGAGCGGATGCCTGTCGGCCTCGATCGTGCGCTCGGGCGTCCAGTCGCCGAGGCCGAACCGGTGCGACACGATGCGCGTCCCGGGACGCAGTTCCGCGCGCAGCTTCGGCAGCAGCCGGCGGTTCATTTCGGGAAACAGAAACAGGGTCACCACGGTGGCATCGCGCAACTCGGTGTTGAACAGGTCCTCCTGGCGGAACTCGACCAGGTGTTCCATCCCGGCTTCACGGGCGTTGCAACGCGCGCGCTCGATCAAGCGCGCATCGAGTTCGATGCCGACGCTGCGCGCGCCGTAAGCCCGCGCGGCGGCGATCGGGATACGGCCATCGCCGGAGCCAAGGTCGTAGACGACATCGCGCCGGGTGACTCCCGCCAGGCGCAGCATCGCGTCGACCACCGGTTGCGGGGTCGGGAGATACAGAACCTCGGCTTCATGCACTTCGGCGGCGTTGGGCGTGCCGCTACGCGCGGGGGTGCAGGCCGCGCCTGCCAGCTCGGAGATGCTCAGGCTTACGAGGAACAATCCCGACCACAACGCGAAGCGCCTGCTTGCCATGATCTGGATCAGCCGCTTTTGGCCGGATAGTCCATCGTGCGGCGCGTGATGCCTTCGCGCTGCAGGCTTGCCTCCCGCCGCGTCAGCCACCAGCCGTACTGCTGGGGCCAGCACGCAAATTCCGGGACGCCGCCCAGTTCGAGCGCGGCGTGCAACGGCCAGTTCGGATTGAAGAGCGCCTCGCGCCCGACGGCGATCAGGTCGGCGCGCCCCGCCCGCAGCGCCTCCTCTGCCTGGCGCGGCGTGAGGATGAGGCCCACCGCCATCGTCTTCAGGCCGGATTCGCGTCGCACGCGTTCCGCGAACGGCAGTTGAAAACCCGGGACGCGCCGCAACAGGGTCTTGGTCGCGGCAGTAGCCGAGCCCGAAATGCCGCCCGAGGAACAATCGATCACATCGACGCCTGCCTTTGCCAGCTCGCGAGCGAATACCACGGTGTCCTCAAGACTCCAGCCGCCTTCAGCGTCGTCGATCGACGAGCAGCGCGCGAAGAGCGGCTTTTGCGCCGGCCACGCGACGCGCACCGCGTGCGCGACCTCCAGCGGGAAGCGCATGCGGTTCTCCAGGCTTCCGCCATAGCGATCCGTGCGCTGGTTGGAAATCGGCGACAGGAAGCTGTGCAGCAGGTAGCCGTGCGCCGCGTGCAACTCGACGATATCGAAGCCGGCGGCATCCGCGCGGTGCGTTGCCGCCACGAACGCGTCGCAAACTGTGCCGAAATCAGCGTCACCGACCGCCACCGGCGGCTTCCAGCCATCGGCGATCGGCGCATCCGTGGGCCCCAGGATTTCCCAGCCCTTGTCGCCGCGCGCAGCGTCTTTGGCGGTAAGGGGGCCGTTGCCGTACCAAGGCCGCGCCATGCTCGCCTTGCGCCCGGCGTGCCCGAGCTGGATCGCGGGGACCGCACCTTGCGAACGAACAAAAGCAGCAACGCGCGCGAGGCCCGGTATCTGCGCATCCGACCAGAGGCCGACGTCGCCGTGCGTGATGCGGCCCCGCGCCTCGACCGCCGTGGCCTCGACGAAGACGATGCCGGCGCCGCCTTGGGCGAACTTGCCCAGGTGCACGAGATGCCAATCGTTCACGATCCCGTCGGATGCACTGTATTGGCACATTGGCGAGACCACGATCCGGTTTTTCGCACTTACCTGTCGCAATGCGATCGGCTCCAAGAGCAGGGGTGAGATCATGGATATAGCCCGGGAAGTTTCGATTCACAGCATTAGAACATCATGTGAAGTACCACTTGGACAGGGGGTTGCTGCTGCGCAGCAGAAGAAGCTTGTTGCAAACCGGCCCGGAATAGTGCGAGCCAACCACTTGCATTGTCGGAAAATTATTGTTGTGAATTCACCAACCGGTGAATTAGTATTCTTCCCGTCGCGCTAGGAGGCGCGGATCGGGGTCTCGGCCTGGCGCGGACGATCTCGGCAACCAAACGGAGGAAGACAAATGATCACCAGAAAATCCACGAGATGGACAGCCGCTGCGCTGGCCGTTGCCGGGGCCTTTGCTTTCAGTGCCGTGCACGCTCAGCAGCCGAAGGTGAACTGGAGGATGCAGAGCGCGTTCGGCAGCCAGCTCACGCACTTGGGGACTTCGGCGGTGCGCCTCGTCAAAGACGTCGAGGACATGACCGACGGCAATTTCGTCATCAAGTTTGGCGAGCCTGGCGCGCTGGTGCCGGTGCTGGAGTGCTTCGACGCTGCTTCCAAGGGCTCGGTGGACGCCTGCTGGTCGCCGGCCGGCAACTATGCCGGCAAGTATGCGGCGCTGTCATTCTTCACCTCGGTGCCGTTCGGACCGGGGTTCGGCGAGTTCATGGCCTGGAAGAAATTCGGCAACGGCGACAAGCTGCGTGACGAGATCTACGCCAAGCACGACCTCATCGCGTTCGACGCGCTGGCGATCGGGCCCGAAACCTCTGGCTGGTTCCGCAAGGAGATCACGTCGCTCGGCCAGATGAAGGGGCTCAAGATGCGCTTCTTTGGCCTGGGCGCGAAGGTCATGCAGAAGCTGGGAGTCTCGACCCAGATGCTAGCGGCGGGGGACATCTTCCCCGCGCTGGAGCGCGGCGTGATCGACGCCACCGAGTTCTCGATGCCGGCCATGGACATCAAGCTGGGCTTCCACCAGGTGGCGAAGTTCAATTACTTTCCCGGCTGGCACCAGCAGACTTCGATCACCGAGATCATGATGAACAAGAAGGCCTACGACGCGCTGCCCAAGTCCTACAAGAAGATCGTCGAGGTCGCCGCGGGCAACCAGTTGCAGTACACCTTTGCGGAAACCGAGGCGACGCAGTTCGGCGTGATGGCCGAGATGCGGGACAAGCACAAGGTGCAGATCAAGCGCTGGAAGGACAGTGACCTGGCGGTGTACGAGAAGGCCTGGCTGGACGTGATCGCGGAAGAGTCCGCCAAGGATCCGTTGTTCAAGCGTGTCGCGGACGACTACCTGGATTTCCGCAAGAAGTACGCGCTGTGGGGCGACGCGCAGTTCAAGAAACCGACTTACCTGGCGCCGAAACCTGCCGCCGCTGCCAAGAAGTAGTTGATCCCGATCGAGCTTCAGCGACCGCGCCGCTGCGGCGCGGCGCTGGAGGCTTGTTGACGCCGAAATTTCAACCAGAACGGAATCGATGAACGCCTTGTTGAAGGTGTCGGAGGGTTTGCGCCGCCTGCTGGAAGTGATTGCTCTCTCCGGCGGGTGGCTGCTGGTGGTCATGGCTTTCCTGACCAGTTTCGATGTGGTCGCGCGAAAGTTCGGCGTGGATCTGCCGTACACCATGTTCCAGGAACTGGAGTGGCACTTCCACGCCGTGATTTTCTCTCTGTGGATGGGGTACTGCTACACGATCAATGCGCATCCGCGGGTCGATACCTTCACCGAGCGAATGACGCACCGCGGCCGGGCCTGGGTCGAACTCGCCGGTTGCCTCCTGCTGGCGTTGCCCTACATCGCGCTTGCGTCGTACTTCAGCATTGATTACGTCCAGACGTCCTACCGCATGAACGAGCAGTCCGAAAGTTCCCTCGGCCTGACCCATCGCTGGATTATCAAGGGCATCTTCGCCGCCGGGATCTGGATGGTGGCGCTCGGGATTCTCAGCGTGCTGCTGCGTGTCATCGTCTTCCTGTTCGGCAACAAGCCGGACGAGGAAGTCAACCTGCAGATCGGCCACGTGGAGTCGGACATCTAATGCAAACCGGGGGCAGTCATCGTGCTTGAGTTTGTCACCACCAACCTCGCCCTGATCATGTTCGTGTCGATGTTCTTCTTCATCTTCGTCGGCTACCCGGTGGCCTTCGTCATGGGAGGGTTGTCGCTCGCCTTTGCGCTTGTGGGGACGTGGCTCGGCGTATTCAAGATTTTCGACATGTCCAATATCGTGCTGCGCATGTGGGGCGGCGTCGCGAACGATCCGATCCTGGCCTCCATCCCGATGTTCATCTTCATGGGCGCGATCCTGGAGCGCTCCGGCTCCGCCAAGGACATGCTGGACGCCACCGTGGTGCTGCTGAAACGCTGCCCGGGCGCGCTGGCGGTCTCGGTGATGGTGATGGGCACCATCCTCGCCGCGCCGATCGGCGTCGTCGGCGCGGCGGTGATCACGCTGTCGGTGATCGCCCTGCCGCAGATGCTCGCCGCAGGCTACGACAAGCGGCTCGCCGTCGGCACTATTGCTTCGGCCGGAACGCTCGGCATCCTGATTCCGCCCGCCATCATGCTGGTGGTGATGGCCGAGATGCTGGCGACCTCGGCGGGCAATCTGTTTCTTGGCGCCGTCATGCCCGGTTTCCTGCTCTCGGGCCTCTACATCATTTACATCATTGCCGTGGCGATCCTCAAGCCGGGGGCGACGCCCACGCTGCCGGCGGACTTCGGGCCGCAAACCCGGAAGGCCTTCTGGTACGCCCTTTGGCGCGGCATGTTCCCCATGACCACGCTGATGGTGTTCGTGCTTGGATCGATCTTCGCCGGCTGGGCGACGCCTACCGAGAGCGGCGCCGTGGGCGTGCTCGGCTCCATGTTCATCGCTGCGTTGAACGGGAAACTCAAGCTGAAGATGATGACAGAGGCGATCTTTTCGACCTGCCGCGCCAACGGGCTGGTGTTCATGATCTTCCTTGGCGCGACCGGTTTCTCCTATGTGTTCCGGGTGCTGGGCGGGGACGAGCTCATGATCTCGACGCTGACGTATATGGGCGTGGATACGAAATGGGAGATGCTCGCCTTCGTCATGGTGCTGATCTTCCTGCTCGGCTTCCCGTTCGAGTGGATCGAGATCTGCCTGATCGTCCTGCCGGTGTTCGGGCCGATCCTCATGAAGTACGATTTTTCCGACCACGGCGTCCCCCCCGCAGCGCTGATGACCTGGTTCGGCACGCTGGTCGCGGTCAACCTGCAGACCGCGTTCATGACCCCGCCCTTCGGCGCGACGCTGTTCTACATGAAGGGCACGGTACCGCCGGAGGTGAAGATGAGCGACGTGTTTGCGGCGATGTATCCCTTCGTCGCGCTGCAGGTGCTGGGCCTGCTGTTGTGCATCTACTTCCCGAGCATCAGCCTCTGGCTGCCGCGGTTGGCGGGCTTCCTCGAGTAGCGCTCCCGGCATGAAGATCGTCCGCGTCGAGGCGATCCCGCTTTCCATTCCCTGCCGCTACGGCGCCGAAGGCTGGTCGCTTGGCGCAGGTGGATGGAAGGCGCTCGATTTCTGCCTGGTGCGCGTGGACACCGACGCCGGCA
>JANNXB010000349.1:0-1784 GCA_031409355.1 Betaproteobacteria bacterium
CCACGCCTGGCGCAAGTTCAAGGCGCAAGGCGGGGACATGGCCAACCTGCCCTCCTACTTCGTCACCGCGCTTGAGATTTCTGCAAGCGCGCACGAGCAGATGGTCGCCACCGTCGCGCCCTACATCGACACCAGCATCTCGAAGACCGTGAACGTCCCGGAAGACTATCCCTACGAGGAATTCCAGGACCTCTACATGCACGCCTGGAAGTCGGGCCTCAAGGGACTGGCCACCTACCGCCCGAACAAGGTGCTGGGCTCGATCCTGTCGGTGGCAAAAACAGAGAATCCCCAGGATTTCCCGCAGGATTTCAATGCGGACGACGTCAACCGACGCATCCGCATCAAGACCGTGCCGCAGCCGGTGCTCGCCAGCCTGCGCTGGCCAGGACGGCCCGACATGAGCGCCGGCAACCTGGCCTGGACCTACATGATCGAAGCGCCGCACAGCAGCTTCGCCGTGTTCGTCGGCCACATCGAGAACGGCAGGAAGCACGCGTTCGAAGTCTGGGTGAACGGCAGCGAGCAGCCGCGCGGCCTGGGCGCGCTCGCCAAGACCCTGTCCATGGACATGCGCGCCAACGATCCGGGCTGGCTCAGGCTGAAGCTGGATACCCTCGCCAAGACGGCGGGCGACGACGCCTTCGACATGCCCTTCCCGCCCAGCGGCGAGAAGAAGCGCATGCCGTCGGTTGTTTCTTCCTTTGCTCAGGTAGTAAGTTACAGAGCCAATGACCTGAAAGTTTTCCACGACGGTCCCTGCCCGCTGCTCGACGCCATGTTCAGCCTGAAGGAACCGAAGACCGGCACCGACGGCACCATGTCCTGGACCGTGGACGTGCTAAACCCGCGCACCGGCGACGATTTCGTGTTGGGACTCAAGGAGATCGCGCTGCCGGCAATGGAAGGCCATCCGGCCGGCGTGACCCGCCCCTACTCGATGTGGCTCTCGGGCGAATACCCGCGCGCGCTCGACGGCCTGTGCAAGATCCTGTCGCTCGACATGCGCGTGCTGGACCCGGCCTGGATCGGCATGAAGCTGCGCAAGCTGCTCGATTTCCCCGAGCCGCTGGGCGATTTCATGGCCTTCGTGCCCGGCTCAAAGAAACAGCAGACCTTCCCCTCGACGGTGTCCTACGTCGCCCGACTGATCCTGCACCGCTACGCCATGCTCGGCATCCTCGGCGAGGACGGCCTGCCGCTGCAGCAGATGGGCATGATGCAACAGCCGGCGGGCACTTCCGGCCGCGGCCAGGCGCGCATCATGCCGGGCGCGCGCTGTCCGGAATGTTCGAATACGACCTTGATCCGCAAGGACGGTTGTGATTACTGTACGGCATGCGGATTCACGGGCGTCTGTGGGTAGCTAGTTTTGCCGTTGCCGCCGGGGCGATGCTCGGCGGCTGCGGCGGCGCGGTCAATGTCGTTTCCGAAGGCAGCGATGACCACCTGATGCTGCGCGGCAACGACGCGGTGGCCTACTTCACCACCGGCAAACCGGTCCCGGGGCGCGCCGACATCAAGACCGACCATCGCGGCCTCACCTACCGCTTCGCCAGCGAAGAGAGCCGGCGCCAGTTCGTCACCAACCCCGAGCGCTACGCGCCGCAGTTCGGCGGCTTCTGCGCCCAGTCGATGGCCTACGCGGTTCCGGTGGCGGCGGATGCGGGCAATTTCAAGATCATCGACGGCAAGCTCTACCTGTTCGCCAGCCCGCGCGCCCGGCTCTATTTCGAGATGGACCAGGAACGCAACCTGAAGCTCGCCTGGAGCTACTGGGACGC
>JANNXB010000350.1:0-3024 GCA_031409355.1 Betaproteobacteria bacterium
GCGATGGTTTCGATGAGCAGGCGCAGGTCGGCGTTGATCTTGCCGGCGCGCTGGCGCTCGATGAGGAACTGCGTGAGTGAGGAGCGTCGCATCGGGTGATTTTACCTGCAGCGATTCTACCTTCGCTTGCCCGCCAGGAAACTTCCAAGCAGCAGCGCGATCGCCATCGTCCAGAGGATGGGCGCCATGCCGAGCGCGGTGCCCGCCGCGCCGAAGGCGAGCGGCATGAAGGTCTGGCTGGTGTTGATCATGGTGGTGCGCATGCCGATCACCTCGCCCTGGCGTCCCGGCGGCGAGGCGGCGTAAAGCGCCGCCATGATCATCGGCTGCGCGCAGCCCAGGCCCAGGCCGAGCAGGAAGGAGAGCGCCATGAGGAGGGGTACCTGCGTCACCAGCGGGAACAGCGAGTAGGCGGTACCCGCGATCAGCAGCGCGGCGCAGAGCACGGTCCACTCGCTCAGGCGGCGCGCCAGCGCGGGCATGGCGAGGCGCACCGTGAACGTGGCCAGCGCGAAGCTGCTCATGATGATGCCGATGGTGGAGGGCGACAGGCCGATACGCGTGCCGTAGATCGGGATGACGAAGGTGTACATGTCCCAGCCCGTGGCGAGCAGGCCGCTGAAGAGGAACACCGGCAGTAGGCGCGGGTTGCGCAGCAGGTCGGCGACACGGTGCTGGGCGGCTTCCTCCTTTGCCACGGGCGGCTGGCGCGGTACGCCGCGCTTCCACAGGAGCAGCGCCGTGCCCACTGCAGGGGGCAGCGCCAGCAGCAGGAAAGCCACGCCGTGTCCCGCAAGGTCGATGGCAAAGCCGGCCAGCAGCGGGCCGAGGAAGCCGCTCACCGAGTAGCCGAGCGCGAACCAGCTGAAGTTCACAGGGCGGTCGGAGGCCGGGCCGAGGTTGCCGATGACGTTGTTCAGCGCGATGTGCTGCATCATGAAGGCGGTGCCGGCGAGGGTCGAAGAGACGTACAGCGCCGCCATTCCCGGGAACGCGAAGGGCAGGAAGATGCCCACGGCGACAAAGACGCCGGCGATCGCGATCGGCCGGAACGCGCCCACGCGGTCCACCAGGCGGCCCGCCGGGACCGCCAGCAGCATCGGGATGGCGGCATACAGCGCCATCAGTACGCCGATGGTCAGGGGCGAGGCGCCCTGGCTGATCGCGGAGAGCGAGACGGTGATGCGGCTGCCGACGAAGCCGACATGGCTGAGGACCGTCAGCAATACGAAATAGACCAGCGGCTTCAATGCCGCTGGCCGGATTTAGCGCGCTTGCAGGGCCGCGATGCGCTGCTCGAGCGGCGGATGGGTGGAGAAGAGCGCACCCCAGCCGCCGGGGCCGGCGCTGATGCCGGAGGCCGCCATCGCCTTGGGCAACTCGCCCGGCTGCAGCCCGCCCAGGCGGGCGAGGGCGTTAACCATCGGCTGCGGCGAGCCGAGCAGGTGGGCCGAGGCCGCGTCGGCGCGGAATTCGCGCTGGCGCGAGAACCAGGCCACGATCATCGAGGCGAACACGCCCAGCACCAGCTGCGACACCATCACGGTGACGAAGAAGCCGATGCCCTGGCCCTTGTCGTTCTTCAGGATCACGCGGTCGACGACGTAGCCGATGGCGCGCGAGAGGAAGATCACGAACGTGTTGACGACGCCCTGGATCAGCGTGAGCGTGACCATGTCGCCGTTGGCGACGTGGCCGATTTCGTGGCCGAGCACCGCCTCGACTTCCTCGCGCGACATCGATTCGAGCAGCCCGGTGGACACCGCCACCAGTGCGGAATCGCGGAACGCGCCCGTGGCGAAGGCATTCGGCTCGCCCTCGTACATGGCGACTTCGGGCATGCCGATGCCGGCCTTTTCCGAGAGCTTTTTGACCGTGTCCACCAGCCAGTACTGGGTCGTGCCCTCGGTGCCGTCGATCACCTTGGCGCCGGTGGACATCTTCGCCATCCATTTGGAGATCAGCAGCGAGATGAACGCGCCGCCGAAGCCGAACAGCGTCGCGAAGATCAGCGTGCCGTAGAAGTCGAAGCCGTTTTGCGCCAGCATCCGGTCGATCCCGAACACGCTGGCGACAACCGACAGCAGTGCGATCACGGCGAAGTTCGTGGCTATGAGAAGGAATACTCTTTTCATGGTTTTTAGGTTCTCCTGGCGATTAGATGGGGACGAACCCCGAGAGTTCAATACCCCGATTCCAGGATCATTCTGGCACCCTTTTCGGCAATCAGGTAAGTCGGCGCGTTGGTATTTCCCGAAGTAATCCGGGGCATGACCGAGGCGTCGATGACCCGCAGCCGGTCGACCCCCAGCACCCGCAGCTGATCATCCACCACAGCCATGGGGTCACTCCCCATTTTGCAGGTTCCGACGGGGTGGAAGATGGTCGTGCCAAGCTCGCCTGCCGCTTTTTCAAGATCTTCATCAGAAGAAATCGAAACCCCTGGCCGAAACTCCTCCGGCTCATACTTCTGTAAAGCTTTAGAAGCCATGATTCTTCGCGTGAAGCGCATGCCGTCCACCGCCACCTTGCGGTCCTCGGGCGTCGAGAGGTAGTTCAGCTTGATCTCCGGATAGGCCGCCGGGTCCGGCGACTTGATCCGCACCCAGCCGCGCGAGGTCGGCCGCAGGTTGCACACGCTCGGGGTGATTGCCGGGAAGGGATGCAGCGGCTCGCCGAACTTGTCCAGCGACAGCGGCTGCACGTGCCACTCGATGTTCGGCGTCGGCTGCGACGGGTCGCTCTTGGCGAAGGCGCCCAGTTGCGAGGGCGGCATGGTGAGCGGGCCCGTGCGCTTCAGGAAATACTCCAGCCCCATCGCCGCCTTGCCCCACAGGCTGTTGGACATCTCGTTCAGCGTGGGCACGTTCTTCACCTTGTACTGCATGCGGATCTGCAGGTGGTCGTGCAGGTTCTCGCCCACTCCAGGGAGAGCTCGAACTGTCTTGATCTGGAATTTACTCAAGAGTTTTTCATCCCCCACGCCGGAAAGCTGCAGTACCTGCGGCGACCCAACGGAGCCCA
>JANNXB010000351.1:0-5850 GCA_031409355.1 Betaproteobacteria bacterium
AGGCAACCGACCTGGTCGCTTTCCTGGAATCGCTGACCGAGACTTCGAGCGCGTTGCCGCCCAGGCGGCCAGGCGCGGACTGTCGCTGATCATCCTGCGGTGAGCAGGTTGCGGCGCCAGTCCCGCGGGCGCGACCCATAGTGGGCGCGGAACATGCGGCTGAAATGCGCCGCGCTGTCGCGGCAACACGTCGTCGGTCGAGAGAATCTGCGGCAGGCTCAAGCTTTCGTATCGGGATGCGCGCACGGACAAGACAGCGTCCGTCGCTTGGCGCATGATACGCGCTTGACCAGTATGGTATAAGAACCGTAATAGACTGTTTATAAATAGAAATAAGACCTTCTGGAGGGGGGAACGATGGCGGACCGCAAATTTTTCAAGGTAGTGCTGGCCGCAAGCCTCGCGCTCATGGGCGCAGTGTCGTTGCCGGCGCTGGCGCAGGATGCGCCGGTGAAGATCGGCTATGCCATCGCGCGCACTGGCCCCTGGGCCGCGGGCGCGCAGATCTCGCAGGAGCCGAACTACATCATGTGGGCCGAGCAGGTGAACGCCGCAGGCGGCCTCAGCGTGAAAGGCAAGAAGCGCAAGGTCGAGCTGGTCGGCTTCGACGACCGCAGCGAAGCCGAGACCATGGTTCGCACCTACGAGAAGCTGATGACGAGCGACAAGGTGGACCTGATCCTGGCGCCCTGGGGCACCGGCGCCAACTTCGCCGTCATGCCGCTGGTGCAGAAGCATGGCTACCCGATGCTCGCGCCGACGGCCACCGGCCGCAAGCTTCTCGAGATGAAGAACCCGTACTTCTTCGCGCTGCTGCAGCAGCCCGACAGGATGATGGACGCGCTCGCCGAGTTCCTCGCGGCGCGCAACGTCAAGACGGTGGCCTACATCCACGTAGACGAGTTGTTCGGGCTGGAGCAGTCCGGCGCGCTGGAGAAGTCGCTCAAGGCGAAGAACATCCAGATCATCGAGAAGAAGAGCTACCCGCTCGGCGTGAAGGACCTGCAGCCGGTGCTGAACGACATCAAGGCGAAGAACCCGGACGCGTTCGTGAGCCTGTCGTACCCGCCGGATACCTTCCTGGTCACCGGGCAGTCCAAGGCGATCGGCTTCAATCCGAAGGTGTTCTACGCCGCGGTCGGGGCCGCCTTCCCTGTGTATCGCGACAAGATGGGCCCGACGGCCGAAGGCGTGATGGGGCTGGGCACCTGGAATCCGAAGTCGAACCCGCAGGCGAAGGCCTATTTCGACGCGCACGTCGCGCGGCACAAGAAGGAGCCGGATCGCTGGGCGAGCGCGCACGCCTGGGCCGGGCTGCAGATCCTGCAAGCGGCGGTGGAGAAGGTGGGCCTCGACCGCAAGGCGTTGCGCGATCACATCGCCTCCGCCGAGTTCGACACCATCATCGGCAAGGTGAAGTTCAGGAACGGCGAGAACATCTCCACGCCCGGTGTGGTGAGCCAGTGGAGCGGGGGCGAGTTCGAAGTGGTGTGGCCGCCGCAGCTGGCGACCGGTCCGTCACTGTTCCCGAAGCCGGCCTGGAAGTAATCTAGAACATTGCATTCCACGGCCTCGCGCGAGCAGCGCGGGGCCGTTTTTATCTAACCATGACCTTCTGGATCGAACTCGCAAGCACCGGCCTGATTACCGGGGGCATCTACGCGCTCGTCGCGCTCGGCCTGAACCTGCAATACGGCCTGATGCGCGTGATGAACATCTCGCATGGCGAATTCCTGATGCTGGGCGCTTACCTGACCTGGCTTGCGCACACGGTGTTCGGCATCAACCCGGTCGCGTTCCTGCCGGTAGTCGCCATCCTCCTCTTCGCGCTGGGCCTCATCGTCTACCGGCTCTGCTTCCAGCGCATCGTGCGCACTTCGCCCTCGGTCGATGTAATCGAGGCGCGCAGCCTGCTGATCGGCTTCGGCCTCATGTACCTGGTGCAGAACGCCGCCTATCTCGCGTGGGGCGCGGATATGCGCGGCTACTCCTTCCTGTCCGATCCGGTGGAGGTGGCGGGCATGCGCTTCGCGGGAAACAGCCTGCTGGCCTTTGGCGTCGCGGTAGCGGTGAGCTTCGCGATGCTGGCGGTACTGCGCTGGACATTGTTCGGCAAGGCGGTGCGCGCGATGATGCAGTCGCCCACAGGTGCGCAACTTGTCGGTATCGACACCCGCGTGCTGCATCCCGCCGTGTTCGGCGCGGGCCTGGCGCTGGCGGGCGTCGCCGGCGCGCTGCTGTCGATGGTCTATGAAATCACGCCCGGCATGGGCGAGCCCTATACGGTCACTGCGCTGATCGTAATCACGCTCGGCGGCCTGGGCAGCGCCGCGGGTTGCCTGGCCGGGGGCATGCTGCTCGGGCTGGTGGAGGCCTTCGGCATGCACTTCACGAGCCCCTCCCTCAAGATGCTGCTTTCCTACGGCGTGTTCATCGCTGTCCTGCTCGCCAGGCCGAAAGGATTGTTCGCGCGATGAACAGCGAGCTGCGCCGCATCCTGGGTCTTGCCGCTGCCGCGAGCGTCGGGCTGGCGACGCTGCCATGGCTGGCCTCCGATTTCATTCTCTCGCTTGCGCTCACCTGCCTGCTGTACGTCGGGCTCGCGGTGAGCTGGGCGATGTTCTCGGGCGCGACCAACTACCTGTCGCTCGCGACCGCCGCGTTCTTCGGCATCGGCGCCTACGTCACTGCCTGGGGATACGAGTCGCTTCCCTATGCCATCGTCGTGCTGCTGGGCGGGCTGGCAGCGGCGGCATTTGCGGCCATGGTGGGCGCCGCGGTGCTGCACCTGCGCGGCGCCTACTTCGCCGTGATCACCTTCGGCCTGGGCGAGCTGGTGCGTCACGCCATCACCTATGCCGAGAAAACCTACGCCAAGACGGTCGGCCGCGTGATCGCCGATCCGCCCGAGGCCGCCAACGTCTATTTCACCGTCCTGCTGCTCGCTTTCCTCGCGGTCGCGGCCAGCGCTGCAGTGCGCTCGAGCCGCTTTGGCCTGGCGCTCGCCGGCATCGGCGGCGACGAAGAGCGCACGCAGACGCTTGGCGTCAACACGCGCCGCACCAAGATCCTCGCCTTCGCGCTGGCGGCGTTTTTCGCCGGCGCGCTGGGCGCGGCGATGGCGGTGCGCTGGACCTACATCGAGCCGGCGTCGGTGTTCAGCCCGTTCATCGGCTTCCAGACGGTGCTGATCGCGATGATCGGCGGGGCGCAGACGCTGATCGGACCGATCGTCTCGGCGGTGGTGTTCAGCCTACTGACCGAACTGCTGCGACTGCAGTTCCCCTACGCCTACTTGATCACGCTCGGGGTGTTGCTGATCCTGCTGGTGCTCTACCTGCCCGGCGGCATGGCGTCCCTGCTGAAACGCGCGTGGAGGCCCGGTGCGTGAGCCGCTGATTTCCGCGCGTGGCGTGACGGTCCGCTTCGGCGGGCTGGTGGCGGTCAATGGCGTGGACCTTGATGTGCACCCCGGCGAGCTGGTCGGCGTCATCGGCCCGAACGGCGCCGGCAAGACGACGTTCTTCCATACTCTTTCAGGCGTACTCGTGCCGACCGCGGGGCGGCTGGTGGTGGATGGCGTGGACCTCACCGGCCGCGCGGCGCACGAATTCGCCAATTGCGGCGTGGCGCGCACCTTCCAGACGCCGCGCGTGTTCCGCGACATGAGCGCCGAGGACAATGTGCGCTTCGGCTTGGAATTCGCCGGGCGCCGGCGCAAGCATGCGCGCGATGCCTTCGACAATCCGGCCGCCATCCTCGACCTGCTCGGATTGGGCGACGCCGCCGCCGTACCCGCCGGCGGCCTGACGCCGGCGCGCCAGCGCCTGCTCGAAATCGGCATGGCGCTGGGCGCCCGCCCGCGGGTGCTGCTGCTGGACGAAGTGGCGGCGGGCCTCACGCACGCGGAAGTGGATGCGACCGCGCAGCTGATCCGCCGCGTGCGCGACGAGGTGGGCCTGGCGGTCATCTGGATCGAGCACGCAGTGCGCGTGCTGATGAATTATGTGGAGCGCGTGGCGGTGTTGCACCAGGGGGCGAAAATCGCCGACGGCGATCCGCGCAAAGTGGCGAAGGACCCGGCGGTCATCGAGGCCTACCTCGGCGAGGAACTGCCCGCATGAGCGCGGCGCTCTCGATAAAGGGCCTTTCCGCCGGCTACGGCGGCATCCGGGTTCTTGAGAAAATCGATCTCGAAGTACCGAAGGACGAAATCACGGTCGTGGTCGGACCAAACGGCGCCGGCAAGACCACGCTCCTGAAAGCGCTCTCGGGCCTGTTGCCGCGTACCGGCGACATCAGCTTCGACGGCGCGCCGCTGCCGGATTCGCCCTCGGCGATCGTGTCGCGCGGCCTGGCGCAGGTCGCGGAGGGACGGCAGCTGTTCCCGCAGATGACGGTGCGCGAAAACCTGGAGCTTGGCGCCTATCTCGCGCCGCGCGCGGAGCGCGGCGCGCGCTTCGAGCAGGTGCTCGGACTTTTCCCGCGGTTGGCCGAGCGCCTCGAACAGCTTGCCGGCACCATGTCAGGCGGCGAGCAGCAGATGCTCGCGGTCGGCCGGGCGCTGATGGGCAAGCCGCGCCTGCTGATGCTGGATGAGCCCTCGCTCGGGCTTGCGCCGAAAATGGTGGAAGAACTGCTGTCCATCGTGCAGCGCATCCGCAAGGACGGCGTCACGGTGCTGCTGGTAGAGCAGAATGTCGCCAAGGCGCTGGCGATCGCCGACAGCGCCTACGTGATCGAGTGCGGCGCGGTGGTGATGAAGGGCGCGGCGGGCAAGCTGCTGCGCTCGGAGAAATTGCGCGAAACTTATCTCGGCGCCGAGTCCAAGCCCGGCGCATTGACCTGGAAAGGAGGGCTATTCATGACCCAGCAACAGACCACCGCGGTGACCATCGCCGCCGAGAACGCCTGGAAGGGCAAGATCTTCACCGGCCGCTGGCAGATGTCCAAGGGAGGCACGCGCGAGGTGATCGAGCCCGCCACCGGACAGGTGCTGACCGAGGTCGGCATGGCGGACGCCGAGGATGTCGCGGAAGCGGCCAGGACCGCGGCCGCGGCGCAGGTCGAATGGGCAAATGTGCCCGCGGACCAGCGCGCCGCGGTGCTGCGCCGCGCCGCGCAGTTTCTCGAGGCGCACAGCGAATCGATGCGCACCTGGATCGTGCGCGAGACCGGCTCGATCCCGCCCAAGGCGGATTTCGAGCTGCATCTAGTCACCGGCATCCTGATCGAGGCCGCCGCCATCGCCACGCAGCCCCCGGGCGTGATGCTGCCCTCCGGCCCCAAGCGCATGAGCTTCGCGCGCCGCGTGCCGCATGGCGTGATCGGCGTGATCTCGCCGTTCAACGCGCCGCTGATCCTGTCGGCGCGCGCGGTAGCGCCCGCGCTCGCGCTGGGCAACGCGGTGGTGCTAAAGCCCGATCCGAACACGCCGGTCACCGGCGGCTTCATGCTCGCGCGCCTGTTCGAGGCGGCGGGCCTGCCCGCGGGCCTGCTGCAGGTGCTGCCGGGCGACGCTACGGTCGGCGAAGCCATGATCACCGATCCGAACATCGCGATGATCTCGTTCACCGGCTCGACGGCGGCCGGCAAGCGCGTCGGCGAACTCGCCAGCCGGCACCTCAAGCGCGTGACGCTGGAGCTGGGTGGCAAGAATTCCACCATCGTCCTGGACGACGCCGACCTGGATGTCGCGGCCTCCAGCGCCGCCTGGGGCGCCTACCTGCACCAGGGCCAGATCTGCATGGCGACAGGCACGGTTCTGGCACAGCGGAAAATCGCTCGCGATCTCACCGAGCGCCTGGTGGCGAAAGCCAAGCAGCTGCCGGTGGGCGACCCGAGCGCCGG
>JANNXB010000352.1:0-2233 GCA_031409355.1 Betaproteobacteria bacterium
AGCCAGGCTGCCGGAGTGATACAGTAGGGACACAGGGATAAATCCACTTAGGAGGAAGGCCATGAAGTTGAAACTCGGTTTGTTCGCACTGGTGTTCGCCGGGTCCGCGTTCGCGCAGACCCAGGGCGTGTCCAAGGGCGAGATCGTCATCGGCACCATGCAGGACCTGTCGGGCCCGATCGTTGCGTTCTCCAAGCAGCTGGTCGCCGGCATGAACATGCGGGTGGACGAGCAGAACGCGCTGGGCGGCATCGAAGGCCGCAAGCTGAAGCTGGTGGTCGAGGACCACGGTTTCGACCCGAAGAAATCCGTGCTGGCTACGCAGAAGCTGGTGCAGAAGGACAAGATCTTCGCCATGGTCGGCGCCATCGGCACGGCGACGGCACTGCCCTCGATGCCAATCCTGTTCGAGAAGAACATCCCGCACCTCTTTCCGCTGACCGCGGCGCGCGAAATGTACGAGCCGCTGCACAAGCTAAAGTACTCCTTCGCCGCGACCTATTTCGACCAGATGAAGGCGGGCGTGAAGCACCTCGTCAAGCTCAAGGGCTCGAAGAAGGTCTGCACCCTGTACCAGGACGATGATTTCGGCGCCGAGGTGATGCGCGGGGCCGAGGCCGGCCTGAAGGACATCAACATGGTGCTGGCCGAAAAGACCACCTACAAGCGCGGCGCGACGGAATTCTCGTCGCAGATCGCGCGCATGAAGGACGCGAACTGCGACCTGATCGTGCTGGGCACCATCATCCGCGAGACGCTCGGCGCCATCGGCACCGCGCGCAAGCTGGGCTGGGGCGTGGACTTCGTCGGTTCCTCGGCGTCCTACACCGAGCTCATCCACAAGCTGGGCGGCCCGGCCATGAACGGCTTCTACTCGACCAACACGGTCAACATGCCGTACATGGACGACGCCTCGACCAACGTGCGCGGCTGGGCGAACCGCTACAAGGACAAGTACAAGGACGATCCGGCGGTGTTCTCGGTGTACGGCTACCAGGTGATCGATCTGTTCATCCAGATCGCCACCAAGACCGGCGACAAGCTGACGACCGATAACTTCATCAAGACGCTGGATGCCTTTACCGCGCCGCGCGACATGTTCGGCGCCGACGCGATGAGCTTCACCAAGACCAAGCACCTCGGTTCCAACCGGGCGCGCCTGTCGCAGATCATCAACGGCAAGTGGACGCCGATCACCGACTACATCACCGACTAGAAACCGGGGTCAGAGCCCGAAAAGAAACGGCGCCCGCGTGGCGCCGTTTTCCTTTCATCCTGAATCGTTGCAGCATCCGGACGGATGGGAGTAATCTAGTCCTGTGGAAGACTCTGTGATCTCCTGCAACGCTGATGTGATGGGCGGTACGCCGGTTTTTGCCGGCACACGCGTGCCGGTTCAGACTCTGCTCGACTATCTCGAGTCGGGGGATTCCATTGATGACTTCCTGGCTGGCTTTCCTTCCGTTTCCAGGTATCAGGTCATCAATTTTCTCGAGCAGGCCAAGGATCGCCTCGTTGCTGCTGCGTCGTGAAAGTATTTGTCGACGAGTGTGTTGACTGGCGATTTGCTCGCGACATCGCCGGCCATGACGTGAAGACGGCGCGCCAGATGGGCTGGACGACGATCAAGAACGGCGAATTGCTCGCGCTGGCTGCCAACGCGTTCGATGTGTTCGTTACAGTGGACCGGAACCTTTCATTCCAGCAGAATCTTCCCGCGTTCGCCATCGCGGTCGTCGTGTTGCGTGCCCGATCCAATCGCCTGGTAGATCTGAAGAATCTAGTGCCGGATCTACTCGCCGTCATTCCTGCAGCCAGGCGCGGCGCTGTAACGTATGTCGGGGGCTAGCAATCGCATTCTGTTTGTCTGCACCGGCAACATCTTCCGCAGCCTGACTGCCGATGTGGCGTTGGCGCAGTTGCTGGCCGGTCGCACGGACTTCCATGTGTCGTCGGCAGGGACGGCGGACTACCCGCATGGCGTCAGGCCGTATACGCAGGGCTATCTTCTGTCGAAGGGATATGACGTGAGCACACATCAGCGGCGGACGCTGGCGCGTGCGATCATGGACGAGTCGGAGCTGGTGGTGGCGATGAGCACGGACCATCAGGCCTGCATCAATGAAACGTACGGTCGGCGGGTGCCGCTGTTCCTAGAGGCTTGTGGCGAGGCGGCGGAATGGCTGCCGGATATCGACGACGTGATTCCGGACTATCAGACCAACCGGCCGGC
>JANNXB010000353.1:0-2568 GCA_031409355.1 Betaproteobacteria bacterium
TGGGCGACGACCTGGCCCTGAACGCGCAGCAGGTGGCCGGGGTGCGGGCCGACCGCGAATTGCCGGTGGTCTGGGCGGTGGCCAAGGGCTCCGCGGTGAACAAGGCGATCCTGGTGCCCTCGGCGCTCGCCATCAGCGCGCTCGCGCCCTGGGCGGTGACGCCGCTGCTGATGCTGGGGGGCGCCTACCTCTGTTTCGAAGGCTTCGAGAAGCTGGCGCACAAGTTCCTCCACAGCAAGGCCGAGGACGAAGCGCACCACGCCGAACTGGTGAACGCCCTTAGCAACCCAGCGACGGACCTGGTCGCCTTCGAGAAGGACAAGATCCGCGGCGCGGTGCGCACCGATTTCATCCTCTCGGCGGAGATCATCGTCATCACGCTGGGCACCGTCGCGGTCTCGCCCTTCACAATCCAGCTGGCGGTGCTCGTCGGCGTCGCCGTGCTGATGACGGTCGGCGTCTACGGCCTGGTGGCGGGCATCGTGAAGCTGGACGACGCGGGCCTCTATCTCAGCCGCCAGTCCGGCGCCTTCGCGCGCGGCCTGGGCGCGGCCATCGTCAGGGCGGCACCATGGCTGATGAAATTCCTTTCGGTCGCGGGCACTGCGGCGATGTTCCTCGTGGGCGGCGGCATCATCGTGCACGGCATTCCCGGACTGAGCGAAGCCGTTAGCAGCTGGGCCGGCGCGCTGTCGTTCCTGGCAGACGCGGCCATCGGGATTTTTGCGGGCGGCGCGGTGTTTGCGGTGATTGCGGCGGTGAACAAAGCACGCAAGCAGTAATTCCGGGGATACTTTGGCCCAGTCAAAACAGGAGGGTGGGATGCAAACAAAAAAACTGGCAATGATCGCGCTGCTGGCGTTCTCCGCTGCGGCGTCGGCGCAACAGTACCGCGCGCCATCTACGCGCTTGGCGTGAGCGGCCAGATCAAGCAGCTTTCCGACCCGATCGGCCGGCTGGACGGTGCCTACGAAATGGCGGACGGCTCGCTGCTGCTCACCGACTGGGATTCCGGATCGCTGTTCCAGCGCTCGGAAGACGGCCAGCGGCGCAAGCTCTCGGACGGCATGAAGGGTCCGGCGGATTTCTGCGTGCTGCCGAACGCCGGCGGCCTGACCGTCTACCTGCCCGACCTGGTGCAGAGCCAGCTGCGGATCATCCAGCTCAGGAAATAATCAGGAAATCAGGGACAGTCCACGATTTCTCTGGAAATCGTGGACTGTCCCCGTTTTATGTGGGTGTTTGCGCTCCGACAGTCAGGCGCCGCATGCGGCGGCGCTGGCCGTGATAGTCGTTTACCGCGTTGTGCTGGGTGCAGCGGTTGTCCCACACGGTGAGCGTGCCCGGCGCCCAGCGCACGCGGCAAGTAAATTCAGGTTTTATCTGATGTTGATACAAAAATCCCAGAAGAGGGGCGCTCTCCTCTTCCGTCATGCCCTTGAAGTGCGTGGTGTGGCTGCGGCTCGCATAGAGCGATTTTCGCCCCGTTTCCGGATGGGTGCGGACGACCGGATGCTCTGACACGTACTGGTCCGCGGAATCGGTGTCGTGCACCTTCATGCCGCCGATCTTCTTGTGCATGGCGCTGCGGCCACCGCCGTACTTGAGCTCGGCGCTGTTCACGCCGATGAGCGGGTCCAGCACCTTGCGCATGCCCTCCGACAGCGCCTCGTAGGCGGCCGCGGTGTTCGCGAACAGGGTGTCGCCACCGTGGCTCGGCGTTTCCATCGCGTACAGCAGCGTCGCGAGCGGCGGCTGCTTCAGGTAGGCCGTGTCGGAATGCCAGGCGCCGCCGAAGTTCTTCTTCTCCTCCGGTTCCTTAACCACTTCGAAGATGAACGGGAATTTCTCCATGCCGACCACGAACGGATAGTGGCAGGGCTCGCCGAATTTCCCGCCCACCGCCATGATGTCTTCCGGCTCGAGCTTCTGGCCGCGGATCACGAGCACCGCGTACTGGAGAAACGCGTTGTGTATCTGGTTCCAGTCGGCGCCATTCTTCAAATCCACGCCGTGGATCTCGGCGCCCAGCGCGCCTGCAAGCGGAGATATCTGCATCGCATTATTATGGCGCAATGAAGAAGAGAATTGCATTCGTGGGCGCGGGCGCGCTGGGCGGCTATGTCGGGGGCTCGTTCGCGCAACTCGGCCATGACGTCACGCTGATCGACCCCTGGCCCGAGAACGTCGAGGCGATCCGCGCGCGCGGCCTGGAGCTCGACGGCGTCACGCCGGAAGAGAAGTTCACCGTCACAAAAGCGAAGACCCTGCACCTGACGGAGGTGCAGTCGCTCGCGAAGACGCCGGTGGATATCGCCTTCATCGCCATGAAGTCCTACGACACCGCCTGGGCCACGGCGCTGATCGCGCCCTATCTCGCCGCGGACGGCTTCGTCGTGTCGCTGCAGAACTGCCTGAACGAAGAGGCCATCGCCGCGCAGGTGGGCTGGGGGCGCACCGTCGGCGTGGTGGCCTCGATCATCTCGGTGGACATGTTCGAGGCGGGCCGCATCCGCAGGACGGTCGCCAAGGGCGGCGACAAGCACACGGTGTTCCGCGTCGGCGAAC
>JANNXB010000354.1:0-11187 GCA_031409355.1 Betaproteobacteria bacterium
CGCGGCGCCCAGGCCGGCGCCGAAATCGAAATGCTCGATGTTGAAGCCGAGGTAGACCGCGAGGCGCCGCTTGCCCGGCCAGTCGTAATCCGCGCGCTGGATGATCGCCGAGTAACCGTACCGCGCGTGGGTCTTTAGAGGTCGATGCAGCACATTAGAGCGATCGGGTTACATCTTCACGAGGCCTGCCCGCACCATAAGCCACTCCGCGCTGTCGTTCCAGACTTCCATCTTGACGATCTTGCCGTGGCTGACGAAGTACCGGTCCACGTAGCGGTTGCCCTCGAAGGGCGTGCCGTCCAGCCATTCGCCGTAGAGGGTGCCGGTCTGGTAGACGATGGTCTGCGCCGGGCTGCCGCCCTCCACCACGTGGGTGGGACCGAACTTCTTCTTGACCCACTTGTAGCGCGCCTTGTTGAAGGCTGTGGCCTCGGCCGGATCGTGCATCAAGCGGTTGCCGGTAAAGCGGATTTCCAGTTCCGGGGCGCAAAAAGCACGCGCAGAATCGGGGTCGGGGATCATGTGCAGCCGCAGATATTCTTCGACAATCTTGACTGGATCATTCATGGTGAAAGCCTAACATGGCACGGCTCCTGCTAAGCTTCTGGAATCCATTTCCCGGGAGCTTCGCATGATCGGACGCCGCACGTTTCTCGCCCTTGCCCTCGCCGCGGCGCTGCCCGCCGCCCAGGCGCAGGAATCCATAAAAATCGGCCTTGTCACCGCCCTGTCGGGCCAGTCGGCGCTCGCCGGCGAAGCCATCACGCGCGGCCTGCAGGTCGCGATCGACGAATTGAACGCCGCGGGCGGCGTGCTCGGCCGCAAGTTCGAGCTGCTGCGCCGGGACGACGAGGCGACGCCCGCCAAGGGCGTGCTGGCGGCGCGCGAACTGGTGTTCAAGGAAAAGGTCGCAGTGCTGTTCGGCGGCCTCGACACGCCGGTGTCGATGGCGATCGTGCCGATCATGAACGAGGCCAAGGTGCCGTACATGGGTCCCTGGGCCGCGGGCACTGGGATCACGCAGAACGGCGCCAACCCAAACTTCGTGTTCCGCGTCTCGGCGGTGGACGAGATCGTCGACAAGGCGATGCTGCAGTACGCGCAGAAGAACTTCAACGCCAAGAAGCCGGGCCTGATCCTGGTCAACAACCCCTGGGGCGAATCCAACGAGAAAGGCCTCAAGGCGGCGATGGCGGCCAAGGGCGTGACGCCGGCCGGCATCGAGAAGTTCGAGGGCAACGACATCGACGTGGTGCCGCAGCTCACGCGCCTGAAGAACGCCGGCGCGGACACGCTGTTCCTGGTCGGCAACGTCGGCCCCTCGGCGCAGGTGGTGAAGTCGCTCGACCGCATGGGCTGGAAAGTGCCGATCGTGTCGCACTGGGGTCCGGCCGGCGGCCGCTTCACCGAACTGGCGGGCCCGAGCGCGCCGAGCGTGCACTTCGTGCAGACCTACAGCTTCTTCGGCACCCAGCGCCCGGTGGGCACGAAAGTTCTGAAAATGCTGATGGCCAAGTACCCGGACATCAAGAGCGCGGGCGACGTGACGCCGGCCGTCGGCGTGGCCAACGCCTACGACGCGATGCACCTGGTCGCACTGGCGATCCGGAACGCGGGCGGCACCGACGGCGCGAGGATCCGCGAGGGCTTCTACAAGATCGCGAGCTACGACGGGCTGATCAAGTCCTACAGGAACCCGTTTTCGCCGGCCATGCACGACGCCATCACCGAGAACGACTACGTCTGGACGCAGTTCATCGACAACGAGATCCTGCCGGTGGGCATGAAGAAGTAGGCCTCCGGAACGTGATAAAAACGGTCGCCATGGCGACCGTTTTTTTATGCTTGTACTGACCGCACTCATCACCGGGCTGGGCCTGGGCAGCATGTACGGCCTGCTCGCGCTCGGCTTCCACGTCACCTACGCGGTGTCGGCGACGGTCAATTTCGCGCAGGGCAGCTCGATGATGCTGGGCGCGGTGTTCGCCTACGTCTTCGCGGTGCGCCTCGGCTGGCCGATGCCGCTCGCGGCGGTGGTGTCGCTGATGCTGTGCGCCGCCTACGGCATGCTGGTGGAATTCCTCGCGGTACGGCCGTTCGTGCGGCGCGGCTCGAACGCCTGGCTGATGGCCACCGTCGCGCTCGGCATCGTCGCCGACAACACGGTGCTGTTCACCTTCGGCAAGGAGCCGCGCGGCTTCCAGATGTCCTGGACGCAGGGAGGCTTCGAAGTAGCGGGCCTGCATGTGTCAGCGCTGCAACTCCTGATTCCGGTGGTCGGGATTTTCCTGGCCGGTGTTCTTAATTTCTTTACAAAAAGCACCAGAACGGGAAAAGCGATGCTGGCCGTGGTGCAGAACCCGGACGCCGCGCGCCTGATGGGCATCAACGTGCCGGTGGTGATCTGCGGCGCCTACGCGCTGTCGGCGGCATTCGCGGGCGCGGCGGGGATCCTCATCGCGCCGCTATTCAACGTAAACGCCGACATGGGCACGGTGTTCGGCCTGAAGGCCTTCGCGGTGGCGATCCTCGGCGGCATCACCAGCGCCTGGGGCGTGATGCTGGCGGGAATCCTGTTCGGCGTGGTGGAGGCGCTGATTACGTCGCTGCTCGGCTCCACCTACACGCAGATCCTCACCTTCGCGCTGGTGATCGTGGCGCTCGCGCTGATGCCGAACGGCCTGTTCGGCCGGGCCGAGGTGAAGAAGGTATGAAGTATTTTTCGCTTTGCATGTATGCAGCTGTTTTTTCGACAGCTTTCATATTTACCTGCTACTCCAACAGCTACTACGTGTTCGTCATGGCGACGCTGGCGCTCACCGCCATCGCCGGCATCGGCCTGAACATCCTGCTCGGCCTCGCCGGCCAGGTCTCCTTCGGCCACGTCGGCTTCTACGCCATCGGCGCCTACACGGTGGCGATCCTCACCACCGCGGCGAAGCTGGACTTCTGGCTCGCGCTGCCGCTGGCGATCGCGCTCTCAGCGCTGGTCGGCGGCCTGCTCGCGCTGCCGGCGCTGCGCGTGCGCGGGCCCTACCTCGCGATGGTGACCATCGCCTTCGGCTTCGTGGTGGAGAACGGCGCCGCCGAATGGCGCGGCCTCACCGGCGGGCAGAACGGCATCATGAGCGTGCCGACGGTGAAAGCCTTCGGCATCACTTTTGGGGAACGCGGCGTCGGGCTGCTGGCCATCGCGCTTTGCGCGATCCTAACCCTGGGCTTCTGGCGCCTCGCACGCTCGCCATGGGGCGCAGCGATGCGCGCGGTGAAAGACTCCGAGGTCGCGGCCGAATCGGTCGGCCTCAATCCGGTGGCGATCAAGGCGCTCGCCTTCGCGCTTTCGGCCGCCTGCGCCGGGCTGGCGGGCGCGCTGTTCGCGCCGCTCTCGGGCTTCGTCACGCCCTCCACCTTCGCCTTCCTGCAGTCGATCCTGTTCGTGCTGGTGGTGATCGTCGGCGGCGCGGGCACGGTGAGCGGGCCGCTGGTGGGCGCCGCCATCGTGGTGCTGCTGCCCGAGCTGCTGGCGGGGCTGGCCGAATACCGCCTGCTGTTTTTCGGCGCCCTGATGCTCGTCGTGCTGTGGCTCGCGCCGGAGGGCATTGTCGGCGAGGTGCAGAAGTGGATTCGACGCCGCGCGAAGAGGATTCCTGTTTTGTCTTCGGAGGCTTTTGAAAACAAGGCCGGGAAGAAAAACCTCCAGATCTCCAGTCTCACCATCGCCTTCGGCGGCGTGCAGGCGGCGACGGGGGTGTCGTTCGAGGCGCGCGCGGGCGCGGTCACCAGCCTGATCGGGCCCAACGGCGCGGGCAAGACCACCGTGCTCAACATGCTCGGCGGTTTCTACCGGCCGGACGCAGGCGAAGTGCGCTTGGGAGAGCAGCGCATCGCGGGCCTCGCGGCGTGGCGCATCGCGCGCGCGGGCCTGGCGCGCACCTACCAAACTTCCCAACTCTTCGGCAGCCTGACGGTGCTTGAGAACCTGCAGATCGCCTCGCCCGGGAGAGGAAAAGGCGGCTCGGGCAGCGAAGTGGCGGCCGAACGGCTGCTCGGCTTCGTCGGCTACCGCGGCGATCCGCACACGCGCGCCGCGGACCTGCCGCACGTGGACCGGCGCCTGGTGGAGATCGCGCGTGCGCTCGCCACGCAACCCGCGGTACTGCTGCTGGATGAGCCGGCGGCGGGCCTTGCGCGCGCCGACAAGGCCGCACTCGCCAAACTGCTGCGGCGCATCGCACAGCACGGCATCGCGGTGCTGCTGGTCGAGCACGACATGGAAATGGTGATGGCGATCTCCGACCATGTGGTGGTTCTCGATGCCGGAACGCCGATCGCGGCCGGAACGCCGCAGGCGGTGCAACAGAATCCCGCCGTGCGCAGCGCGTACCTGGGTGGCGGCATGCGCAAGCCCGCCGCGCGCAGGGTGCAATCCGCGGCGGGCGAAGTCATGCTCGACGTGGCGGGGCTGGAGGCCGGCTACGGCGCCGAGCCGGTATTGAAAGGCGTCGACCTGCAAGTGCACGCCGGAGAACTCGTCGCCGTGCTCGGTGCCAACGGCGCGGGGAAATCCACCTTGATGCGCGTCATCGCCGGCCTGCATCGCGGCCTGCAGCGCCCGGTGCGCGGCGCCATCGCCTTCCAGGGCGCCGCGCTCGCGGCGCTGCCCGCGCACCGCGTCGTGGCGCAAGGCATGGTCCTCGTCCCCGAAGGGCGGCAGGTTTTTCCCGAACTCACGGTGCTGGACAACCTGCTGCTCGGCGGCTACCTGCGCACAAAAATCCCGCAAAGCGAAGTCGACGCCCTGCTCGATCGCTTCCCGCGCCTGCGCGCGCGCCTGCAGCAGCGCGCCGGCCTGCTCTCGGGCGGCGAGCAGCAGATGCTCGCCATCGCGCGCGGCCTGATGGCCAGGCCGCGCCTGTTGCTGCTCGACGAACCGTCGCTGGGCCTCGCGCCGCAAGTCATCGAGGATCTTTTCGCTTCGCTCGATCGACTGCGCGCCGAGCAGGTGACGATCCTGCTGGTGGACCAGATGGCGGGCCTCGCGCTGTCGCTCGCCGACCGCGCCTACGTCATCGAGGGCGGCCGCATCAGCGCGAGCGGGAGCGCGGCCGAGATCGCCGCGGACGGGGCGCTGGAGAAGGCTTACCTGGGCGCATAGCAGAGGCGGCAATTCTTGCGGCGTCCGCGTTCGACGCAGCCACGATCACGCCGGCGGCGCGCAGCTTTTTCACCTGCAACGAGTAAACCTGGGGATCGCCTTCCGTGCCGGTCACGGACGCGATCACCACCTTGTTGTTTTTCTTCTTCAAAGCACCAACCAGCAATCCTGCCGGATCGGCGTGCGCGCCGTAGCCGATCACCATGTCCAGCAGGATCACGCCGACAGATTTGTCGCGCAGCGCGCGTTCCAGATGTTCGTTGCGCAGTGCCGGCTCGATCATCGGATGCGGCCGGCCGCGCGTGTATTCGTCGTCGCCAAGGTCGAGCAGCAGGTGCGGCGCGCCCTTCACGTGGCTGGCCAAACCCCGTGCACCCGGCACTGGCGCGTTGGAGGACAGCTTCAGGCCATGCTCCATGAGAACGATCTGCGCCTCGGCGCACAGCGTGCCGCCGCAGAACAGGCCGCGAATGGAATTGTGTTTGTTCTTACTCTTCAGAACTACAGGGGAAGCCTTTGAAAAGGAACCCACACCAGTTAACCCCGCCGCCGCTTCAAGCGTACGCACGATCATCGGCCCCGCCTTGGCCCCCAGAAGGCACAGCGTGACCGGCTTGCGGCAGCGTTTCGCGCGCGCCACGATCTTTGCCGTCACCGATGGCGCGGGCGGCTTGGAGATGACGATGATGCGTTGCGTCGCGGCATCCGCCTCGAGCGCGTCCAGCGCGGCAAGCGTCATGCGCCCGCCAACCTCCTTCGACAGATCGCGCCCGCCCACGCCAATGCCGTGAGATATCCCGCGCCCGTCGCGCGCGATGAGGCAGGAAACCTCCTGCAATCCGGTGCCGGAAGCAGAAACGATGCCGATGTCGCCGCGCGGCACGGCGTTGGCGAAGGCGATCGGCACGCCCGCGATGAGCGCGGTGCCGCAGTCCGGCCCCATCATGAGCAGTCCGCGCTGCGCCGCGAAGTCCTTCAGCGCCACTTCCTCCGCCAGCGGCACGTTGTCCGAAAACACCATGGCGTGCAGCCCGTGCTCCAGCGCGCGGCGCGCCTCGGCCGCCGCGAACTCGCCGGGCACCGAGATCAGGGCGAGATTGGCGCCAGTCAGCGCGCCCAATGCAGAGGCGAACGTGGCGTGGCTGTCACGCGATTCGGTTTTTGCCGTGCCTGACGTCAAGAGCTGTTCAGCGAGAACCAGGCCCTCTTCGGCATTGCTGCCCTTGACCGCGATGATGAGATCGTCGGGCCGCGCGCTCGCGCCGTCCTTCGTCAGCAGGCCGGATTCCTTCAGTAAAGCCTTGTTCGACGGCGTGCCGATCATGAGCGAGGCGCGCATCACGCCCGGCGCGCTTTCCAGTTCACGCGCGATGCGCATCAGCGCGACCGAATCGGCGTAGAACCCGCGTCGCACGCGGTTTTTTGCAGCAATCACTTTTTGAAACCCAGTGATTTTGCAAATGCCAGCAGAGCCTGGTCGAAGCAGGCGAGCGGCGCGCGCGCCACGCCGGCGCCGACCTGCCCGACGCCCGGCTTGCGGTGCGCGATGCCGGTGTTGATCGCCGGCTGAACGCCGCTGGCGGCCACCTTGCGCACGTCGATGCCCGCGGGCACGCCCTCGCCGTCGAGCGCCGGAATGGTCCAGCGCGGATTCTTCGCCAGCGTGATCCCGCCCATCGCGCGCGTGAAGGCAAGCGCGTCGCTCGCGCGGCCCGCGCCGACGAAACCCATCACCGCGGGCGCGCTCGCCATGGCAAAGGCCCCCAGGCCGATGGTTTCCATGATCGCCGAGTCGCCCATGTCCGGATTGGCGTCTTTCTCGCTGTAGCCCGGGAAATACAGCCCCTGCGGCATCTCCACCGGCGCGCTGAACCAGTCGTCGCCGGTGCCGGAGAGTCGCACGCCGAAATCGGTGCCGTTGCGGCACATCGCCGTCACCAGGCTGCAGGCCTCGATGCCGTTGTGCGGGCCACTGAGCGGATCCATGATTGCCTTGCCCATCGCCATGCCGATATTCAGGAAGAACTGCTCGTTGCCGGCGATGAAAGCGAGGCTGCGCGCCAATGTCTCGGCGCCATCCAGGTTCCGCGCGGCGCTCGCGAAATGCGGCGCGAGCGCGCGCAGCGTGAGCGCCGAGCAGGCGACGTTGCGCTGGTGCATCTCGTCGCCCATGGCGAGGCCGCGGGAGATCAGCGGCGCGAGTTCGAGGCCGCCGGCCGCGCGCAGCGCGCTTCCCAACAGCGGACCGAACTCATCGCGCAGCCAGCGGATGCGCCCCAGCACCTCGTCGTCGTTGGCGCCGAAGCGCAGCACCTTGCCGAGGCCTTCGTTGATCATGCAGTACGCGCGATTGTCCGCATTTATTCCTTCGCCACGGTTCTCCACCACCATCACCGGCATCGAGCGCGTGGTGATGCCGGTCATGGGACCGACCGCGCCGTAGCGATGATTGGGATGGAATTCGATCCTGCCGGAAGCCGCCAGCTTCGTCGCGGACGCAAGGTCCGGCGCCCAGCCTTCGAACACGATCGCACCGGCGACCGCGCCTTGCATCGGGCCGCACATGCGCCGCCAGTCGATCGGCGGGCCGGCGTGCAGCACGACGTGCTTGCCAACGGGTTTTACGAGCTCAGACATCACTTTGCCCGCGGGCTGCACGTCCACCAGCACCGGATTGGCGGCAAGCATGCGGCGCAGGCCTTCCGCATTCGCTTTCGCGATGCGCGCCTCGTGCCGCCCCAGCCACGCGAGCACGCGCCCGGACGCCTCGCGCCCCGCCGCGGGCGGACGCCAATCGACGTGGGCCACCGCAATGCCGCGCGCGGCCAGGTCGGTGGCGAACGCGCGCAGGCCGACGTTGACAACGCGCGGCGCGGCGCGCAGCAGCGTACTGCGCGATATCGCGGTTTTCGGGGTCTTCGAAGCCATCGGGGGCGCTATTATCGCAAAATGATCCAGCGCCTCGTGGTCGCGATCGGCGGCAACGCCACGCATCCTGAAAACATCCGCGGCACCACCGGCGAGCAGGAGGAGATCGCCGCGCGCGCGGCGCGCGCCCTGCGGCCTCTGGTGGACGCGGTGCCCGAAATCGTCATCACGCACGGCAACGGCCCGGTGGTGGGCAAGATCGTGCTGCGCCAGTACTACGCGCGCGAGCACGTGCCGCCGATGCGCCTGGACGTGTGCGTCGCGCACAGCCAGGGCGGCATCGGACACCTCCTGATGCAGGGGCTGGAGGACGAACTCGCGCGCGCCGAATCCGAACGCCGCGTCGCCTGCCTGGTCACGCGCGTGGTGGTGGACGCGGACGACGAGGCGTTTTCCCATCCGACCAAGCCGATCGGGCCGTTCTTTTCCGAGGCCGAGGCCGCCGAGATGCGGCGCGCGCACGGCTGGAACATGGCCGAGGACGCGGGCCGCGGCTGGCGCTACATGGTGGCCTCGCCGCAGCCGCGCCGCATCCTCGAGCTCGACCTCATCGCCAGCCTGTGCAAGCAGGGGGTGGTGGTGATTGCCGCGGGCGGCGGCGGCATTCCGATGGTGCTGCGCGCCGACGGCTCCTACGGCGGGGTGCCGGCGGTGATCGACAAGGACCTCACCTCGGCACTGCTCGCCAACCGGCTCGGCATGGAGGCGCTGCTGATCCTCACAGCCGTGCCGCGCGTTTCGATTCATTTCGGCAAGCCCGGGCAACGCGAACTCGAGACGGTCACCGCCTCCGAGCTGGAGGGCTACCGCCGGGACGGCCATTTCGCCGATGGCAGCATGGGCCCGAAAGTGAAGGCGGCGCTGGGCTTCCTCGCCGCGGGGGGCCGGCGCGCCATCATCGCGCACCTCGACCAGGCCGCCGACGCGATTGCCGGCAAGGCCGGCACGCATGTCGTCGCGGGCTGAATTCCGCGCCCGGGTTGCCGGCGCCGCAGCAGCCGCCGCGCTGCGCGAGGGCACGCCGGCCACGGTGTTCGCCGCGTTCGAGCGCAGCTTCTACGTCGAAACGGCTTCGGGCATTGCGTGCATCGGCGGCGCGGACATCGGCCGGGGCCCGCTGAATGTGATCGTTGAAGGACCTTTGCGGATTCCAGCGGGCTCCGTGAATGTCGACATGCGCGGGTCCGAGACCTGGATTCCGCCTTCAATTGCACTGAAGGAGAAACATTCCGTCACGCTCCTCGCCGTCACCGGATCCTGGCGCCACCATCGTGAAGTCCAATCTTCCAAGACCCAGAAGCGAGATAAACAACGAACCAAATGAGTAGAAAGGAAGCTGCCGAACCCATGCGGCAAGGCTACCGAAACTTCACACTGAAACTTCGCGCGGTGCGCGAAACTAACTAAACGCGAAGGACTGCGCACGGTCTGCACTCGCCAGCCTTGGCAAATTTCCCTGCTCAGAGGGCGCAGGCTGCACGCGGCGGGGCTGGCTGGCCCCTTGCCTATGCACGGCGGATGCGAAGCGCTAGGGCGTTTGTGGCGCTTCCTGCCTAAGCCCGAAATTGGCGGACTAATTGGCGGTCATTCTGGCGTCCCGACGGGGATTCGTCGCCGATATAACTGCCCTGCAGGTACCCTGCGAGGCGTGGCTGGAGGCCGCCTAAATCGACCTCTCTGAATGACCGCCGTCGAAGCGGTCATTCGTGTCGAACGCGAAATTGGCGTCCCGACGAGGGTTGGCCCTCCACGCGGTTCATGTCCCTTGGGAGCGCCGGGTAACTGCCTGACCCTACGGCTTGAGCTGCAGGTCGGAAGTCCGGCCTCCGCCGTGCTGGCAGACGCCGTTCCCTGTCTCGCCGAGACCCCCGGTGAACTCGCATCGCAGAGTCTTGCCGGACTTGCTGACCAGCAACCCGCTGTACTGCCTGGACCGGCGACCTGCTCCGATGAAGTCCCCGGCGTAGGTCTCTCCGTCCAGGTCGATGGACATTCTCTGCATAACGGTGTCGAGGGTTCCTGAGACTTGGGGGCCACCACCCCGAGGGAACAATGTCATCGTCTGAGCGCAGCCTGCCAGCAGCAGCATGAGTACGCTCGGCATGATCAGTCGCGTCGTTCTAGTTCTTCCCATGTTGCCTCCGGCTCACCTTGCTGGTCACGTGCAGTCGCTGCCTCCAAGCTCCGACATGCACTGCGCTAGTCCCAATCTTTAAGGTTGCTTCTCTTCACACTCCGCGCCTTCCTGAAGCCCTTTTGGATGTTTAATTTGTTGGCTTCTGGATCGAAGCGATAAATATGCCTCAACAAGCCTTCAAGCTCGGCGACCTCGTCGTCCCTGATATTGTCCCAGACCTCGTAGACCGAAAAATGCGTCCAAACGGCCTTCTTTCTCTTGGATCGCGCATGTCGAATCAAGCGACCGCGAATTCCCCCACGCCGCCCCGCCGCCGTCATGCCAACGTATACGACTCGATACTTCGTCCTGCCTCGGCCTTTTTCCTCCCGGTAAAGCACATATATGCCTCGACGTTGGCGCGGTAACTCGCGCACCCGCGCCTTGTCGATGTACTCGGCAATTCGCTTTACCAGCCGTAATTCGCTTTGCGGCATTGAGCGTTAGTTCAAAGCTTCTTTTGTCTCAAGATACCGTCTGACTTCTTCAGCGACGGACGTGACGCCTATCCCTATTCTTCGGCAGTAGTTTGAATTAAACCAGTCGGAAAGAATTTTTGTGCCGCGACTTGAATTACACGCCCCGCAGCAAAGCACTAATTCCACCTCGCGCACGCCCTTCGACCACCGGAACGGACCATTTCGATTCAGGTGCTCAATGGTCACTTTGTCCTTCGGGCAACCCTTTACACCTTGGTGCGCATGCATAGTTTGGCCGCAGTACGCGCACGTCTTGAACCTCTCCTGTTGATTTCCGCGCGGGGTTGACCCTGCATTTTCAGATTCAAACTGACCCGCTGATGTGCTCCCAGCGCTCTGATTGCCTTCAATTTCCTCTAGGTGCCGCGGGTCAAAGCTCGATGGAAATCGTCGCGCGAGATGGCTTAATCCAGCGCGGAAATAAACAACCAGATCTCCGAAAGCAACAA
>JANNXB010000355.1:0-2055 GCA_031409355.1 Betaproteobacteria bacterium
CATGCCGGGCGAGATCTACTACGGCTACACCTGGGTGCCGGTGGACGACGAGTCCTGCTGGATCTACGTCTACGGCTGGCACCCGGACCGGCCGATCACGCCTGGGGAGCGCGCGAAATTCGACAAGGGCGGCTACGGCCAGTTCGCCGAGCTCGGGCCGGACTACATCCCGCTGCGCAACCGCTCGAATGATTACCTCATCGACCGCACGCAGCAGAAGACCATCTCCTTCACCGGCATCCGCGGCATCGCCGAGCAGGACACCATGGCGCAGGAAAGCCAGGGTGCCATCGCCGACCGAACCAAAGAGAACCTGACCGCCACCGACATCGGCGTCGTCCATTTTCGCCGCCTGATGCTCAAGGAAGCGAAGAACCTGCGCGGCGGCGTCGAGCCTCCGGCCGCGCAGCACCCCGCGGCCTACCGCCTGCGCTCCGGCGGCGCCGTGCTGTCGTCCGAGCTGTCTTTCGAGGAAGTCATGAAGGAACGCTTTGGCAGCGCCACCGGAAAGGTCGCGACCTGATTCAGGCCGCCTTCTTCAACCCGTAGCCGCGAATCAGTACGTCCGCCGGGAGCTTCAAGCCGGTGGCGAGCCTGCGGATCATCTCCAGCGTGAGCGGGCGTACGCGATTCAACACTTCGGCGACGCGCGCGCGCGAACCGATATGGCGCTCCAGGTCCTTGCGCGTCAGGCCGCGCGCCTCCATGACATGCAGCAGAAAATCGATCGGATGCGGCGCCTCGATCGGAAAATGTTTTTGCTCATAGGCTTCCACGAGGAGCGCCAGCACCTGCAGTCTGTCGGACTCGGCCGTGCCGTCGCGCGCGTCCCACAGCGCCTCGATCTCGGCGAGGGCCGCCTGGTGTTCGCGTTTCGTCCGGATAGGGCGCAGTTCCATGGCTTTCACCTCAAATCATTGCGGCATCGATCGCGTCGTAATCGCGGTGCGTGCCGACGAACCGGACAAACATCAAGCCCCGGTTGTAGTGCACCGCCACGACCAGCCGGTAGTCGTTCCCCTTGATGTTGAACACCGTCCGGTTGTTCGCGATAAAACTCGCATTGCGGTACGCGTCCTTGATGTCGGCAGGTCGCTTCCAGTCGGCGCGGCTGGCCAATGCGTACCAGGCACGCAGGGGAACCTCCGCATCGGGATGCCGCCTCCAGAAGCTGCGCAGCGTTCCAAGCGCGATGATTCGCACGGCCAAATGCTAGCACGCTCCCGCTGTGGGAGCAATCGGGACCGGCATGGTTTTGCCGGCGACGAGTGCAGGCTTACAGAATTGCCGCAAAGCAGGTATGGTGCCCGCATGAAAGCCACCGTCATCGTCAACAGCCGCGGAGCCGTGAAGCTGCCAGCCAAGCTGCGCCAGGCACTCGGCATCAGTGCCGATGACCGCCTGATCGCCGAAACCACGCCCGAAGGCCTCCTGCTGCGGCCCGCCGTCCCTTACCCGATCGAGATGTACACGGACGAGCGCATCGCGGAATTCGCGCGGGAAGAGGCGAAAGCCGCCAAGGTCGTGGCGGCGTATGAGAGGAAGACCCGCCGCCAGCGCGCGTGAGGAACTTCCTCGGCGCCATAGATTCTTGATTGAGAGGGGACCTGCAATGAACGCGTTCCGATACCTGGTATTTCTCTTTTGCACTTCGGTACTCGCCCAGGACTACCCCTCCAAACCCATCACCGCCATCATCCCGTTCTCCGCCGGCAGCGCGAGCGACGTCATCGCGCGCCTGGTGCTGAACCGCATGGAAGGCCCGCTGGGCCAGCGCTTCATCGTCACCAACATCCCGGCGGCGGGCGGCGTGGCGGGCACCCTGACCGCCAGCAAGGCCGCGCCCGACGGCTACACCATCGTCATGGGCGCCGCGGGGCCGACCGTCGTCAACAAGATCCTCAACCCGAAACTCGGCTACGACCCCGAGAAGGACTTCGACCCGATCTCCCTCTACGCCAGCCTGCCCAACGTCGTCGTCGTGACCACCAAGCTGCCGATCAACACCCTGATGGAGCTGGCCGACTACGCGCGCAAGACCCCCAAGGTTCCCTA
>JANNXB010000356.1:0-1643 GCA_031409355.1 Betaproteobacteria bacterium
ATCGTCCCACTGCGCGATCGGCTCGTCGCTGATGCGGATGATCCGTGCCTCCAGCCCCGGCACCGGCCGGCCGACGCAGACGCCCGCGCCCTCGTCGGTGCGGCGGCGCGTTTCGCCGAGGATTTCATCGCTGCCGATGGAGGCCACCGGCAGGCACTCGGTGGCGCCGTACGGCGTGAAGACCTGGGCGCCCGGGGAAAGCATCGCGGTGAATCGTTCGAGCACCCTGGCGCCTACCGGTGCTCCGGCGGAAATCGCGCGGCGCAACGTGGGCAGCTTTACGCCGTGCGCTTCGCCGTGGCGCCCGACGCGGTTGATCAGGGCCGGCGAGCCGAACATGTTGGTGATGCCGAACTTGTGGATCGCGCCGGCGATGACCGCCGGATCCGCTTTCGCCGGGCGCGAGGCGTCCATCTCGGGGACCACGGCGGTCATGCCGAGCGCGGGCCCGAAGAGCGCGAAGAGCGGAAAGGTCGCCAAGTCCATCTCGCCCGGTTCGATGCCGTAGAGCCGGCGGATATGCGCCACCTGCGCGCCGAATATCTCGTGCGTGTAGACCGCGCCCTTGGGCGTGCCGGTGCTGCCGCTCGTGAACAGGATCGCGGCGGTTTCGTCCGGCGCCGGTTCGACCGCAGGGAACGGCGTTCCAGAAGAGGTATTGGATAGAAGCTCCTGCAGCGTAGAACCGCTCCAGAACCATTTCGAGCCGGCCGTGACGTTGATGCGCAGGCTGCCGCGCGCCCAACCGAGCAGGACGCGCGCCGCATGCGCCTTCGGAACGCCGATGAACGCTTCGGGCATTGCGTGCGCGAGGCAGCCGCCGAGGTTGCGCACGCCGATGCCGGGGTCGATCAGCACCGGCACGGCGCCGGCCTTGAACAGGGCGAAGGTCAGGGTGAAGAAATCGAGGCTGGGCGGGACCATCAATGCGGTCCGCATGCCGCGCCGGATGCCGGCACCTCCGAGCGCCTGCGCCAGTCGGCTGCTGGCGTCCTCCAGTTCGGCGAAGCTCAGCTGCCCGTAGCTGATATCGCCCCGCGCATCCCGGCCTTGCGCGCAGATGACCGCCGGTCGCGAGGGCTGCAGCCTCGCCATTTCCGCGAGGTGCACTGCGATGTTAGGCACGGGAAGGAAGAGAGGAATCCGACGGATGACGCCTGAAGAAGTCCCGGATCAGCGGCAGGATTTCCGCGCCGGCGTCCTCGAGCACGTAATGTCCGGCGTTCGGGAACTGATGCACTTCGGCCGAGGGCAGGAACTTCCGCCACTCGGCGAGAAAGTGGTGATCGAAGACGAAATCCCGGTCGCCCCACAGGATCAGCGTCGGCGTTTGCCTGAACTCGGGCAGCTTGGCCTGCACCTGGCTCACGAGGTCGTAGCTGGTGTCGCCGGGCTCAAGGGGAATGTCCTGCACGAAATGCAGCAATGCCGTGCGGTCCTGCGCCGCCCGGTAGGGCAGCAGGTAGGCTTCGCGAACGTTTTGCGCCATCGGCCGGCACACGGCCCAGCGCGCCAGAACGCTGGTGAACAGGCCCGTGTCGCGAATGAAGAAATCGCCCAGCGGCGTCTTGCGGCACAGCCAGAGGGTGCGCGGCAGCTTCTTCGTCTTCGGCAGGTGAAACGCCGCGGTGTTCAGCAGCACC
>JANNXB010000357.1:0-1851 GCA_031409355.1 Betaproteobacteria bacterium
GAGAGCACGATGCGCCCGCCCACACGCGTCCGCGCGGCGAGCAGCGGTTCCAGTTCGATGAGCGGGCCGGCGAGGATGTTGGCTAGGACCAGGTCGAAGGCTCCGGGGGGCAGGGATTCCGGCGCCGCCACGTTCAGGACGACGCCGTTGTCAGAGGCGTTCGCGACGGTGGTGGCCAGCGCCTGCGGGTCGATGTCGGTGGCGGTGATTTCACCTGCGCCGAGCTTGCCCGCGACGATGGCCAATATACCCGAGCCGCAACCGTAGTCCAGCACACGTTCCCCAACGCGCAGTTCGCGCTCGAGGTACTGCAGCACCAGCCGCGTGCTGACATGGCTGCCGGTGCCGAAAGCCAGGCCCGGGTCGAGCCGCACCACGATCGCCGAGGGGTCCGGCGGCTGGTGCCAGCTCGGCACGATCCAGAGGCGCCCGGCGACATGGATCGGGCCGAACTGCGCCTGCGAGCGCCGTACCCAGTCCTCTTCCTCGAGCCGGCCGACGGAAAATTCCGGTGGCGCAATCGCGGCTATCGCGGCGGCCGCGGCGACCAGCGCGGCGGGATTGGATGCGTCCCTGGCGAGCGCGACGACGCGCATGCGCGCGCCGGGCTCCAGCGTCGCCGGGTCGTTCGACGTCGATTCGAGGGATACGGATTCGGCCCCGGCCTCCAGCAGCGCCTCCGAGATCGCTTCCGCGGGCGCCGGATCGAGTTCGAAGCTGATCGAGAGCCAGGCCACCGCCCTACTTCTTCTTCTTCGACTCCTCGGCGAGCTTCTGCTCGAGGTAATGGATGGAGGTGCCGCCGCGCATGAAGCGCAGGTCGTGCAGCAAATCAAGGTGCAGCGGGATATTGGTCTGGATCCCCTCCACCGCCATCTCGGACAGGGCGATGCGCATGCGGCGTATCGCCTGCTCGCGCGTGACGCCGTAGGCGATCACCTTGCCGATCATCGAATCGTAGTTCGGCGGCACCGTGTAGCCGGCGTAGACGTGCGTGTCGACGCGGATTCCCGGGCCGCCCGGCGGGTGGTAGGAGGTGATTTTCCCCGGCGAGGGCGTGAAGCGGTAGGGATCCTCGGCATTGATGCGGCATTCGATGGCGTGTCCGCGCAGTTCGACATCCTTCTGCCGGAAGGGCAGCTTCTCGCCATCCGCGATCCGGATCTGCAGCTGCACCAGGTCAAGGCCGGTGATCATCTCCGTGACCGGATGCTCCACCTGCAGGCGCGTGTTCATCTCGATGAAAAAGAACTCGCCGTCCTGGTACAGGAATTCGAAGGTGCCGGCGCCGCGGTAGCCGATCTTGCGGCAGGCTTCGGCGCAGCGCTCGCCGATGCGCTCGCGCTGCTTGGCCGTCAGGTCGGGCGCGGGCGCCTCTTCGATGACCTTCTGGTGACGCCGCTGCATCGAGCAGTCGCGCTCGCCGAGGAACACCGCGTTCTTGTGCTCGTCCGCCAGCACCTGGATCTCGATGTGGCGCGGGTTCTCGAGGAACTTCTCCATGTACACGGTGGCGTTGCCGAACGCGGCGAGCGCCTCGCTGCGCGTCATGTTGACCGCGTTCAGGAGCGCCGCTTCGGTGTGCACCACGCGCATGCCGCGCCCGCCGCCGCCACCCGAGGCCTTGATGATCACGGGATAGCCGATCTTGCGCGCGATCTTGACGATCTCGGCGCCCTGCTCCGGCAGCGCGCCCTCGGATCCGGGCACCACCGGCACGCCGGCCTTGATCATCGCCTGCTTGGCGCTGACCTTGTCGCCCATCAGGCGGATGTTCTCCGGGCGCGGGCCGATGAAGACGAAACCGCTCCCCTCTACTTTCTCCGCGAAATCCGCGTTCTCCGAGAGAAA
>JANNXB010000358.1:0-2104 GCA_031409355.1 Betaproteobacteria bacterium
GCCATCCTCACCCCCGTCCCCTCCTGCACGCTGATGTTCAAGCAGGAGCTGCCCCTCATGTTCCCGGATGACGCGGACGTGCAGGCGGTGAAAAAGGCGATGTTCGACCCCTTCGAGTATTTCGTGCAGCGCTCGAAGGACGGGCTGCTGAAGAAGGACTTCAAGGCGAAGCTCGGCAAGGTCGCGTACCACATCCCCTGCCATTCGCGCGTGCAGAACGTCGGCCAGAAGACGCGCGAGATGCTGCAGATGATTCCTGACACCACGGTCACGACCGTCGAGCGCTGCGCCGGCCACGACGGCACCTGGGGCGTGAAAAAGGAATTTTTCGAGGCCTCGATGAAGATCGGACGGCCGGTGTTCCGCGCCCTCGCCGCCGCCGAACCCGACTACGTCAGTTCAGACTGCCCGATCGCCGGCCGGCACCTGATGCAGGGCATGGGCGAGGACGCAAAGCACGCCGAGAAGGCGCACCCGCTGACCCTGCTGCGCAAGGCCTACGGCATCTAAATCAGGGACAGACCACGTTTTCCCAAAGAAAACGTGGTCTGGTCCCTGATTTACTTCGCCAGCATCCGCGCCATGCGGTAGTACTCCATGTCGGGCTGGCGCTGGCGCGAGCCGGCGTCCTCCATCGGCACGGTCTGAACCTCGCGCGCGTGCAGGCCGACCATTACGCCGCTTTCGCCCTTCGCCAGCCGTTCCACCGCGCTCACGCCGAGGCGCGCCGCGAGCAGGCGGTCCCATGCGCTCGGGCTGCCGCCGCGCTGCACGTGCCCGAGGACGGTGACGCGAAGGTCCACATCCAGCTGCATCTCGTTGAGCTTGTCTTTGAGCGCGATGGCGGGATACTTCGCGCCCTCCGACACCACCACGATGGCGTGGGTCTTGCCGCGCGCGTAGGCTTCGCGAACCGCCGCCGCGACCTCCTCGGGCGGCACATCCTGCTCCGGGATCAGCGTCATCTCGGCGCCGCTGATGATGCCGGACATGAGCGCGAGGTGGCCGCAGTTGCGGCCCATGGTCTCGACGATGAAGGCGCGCTGGTGCGACGACGCGGTGTCGCGCAGCTTGTCGATCGCCTCGATGATGGTGTTGAGCGCGGTATCGACGCCGATCGAGATCTCGGTGCCGTAGACGTCATTGTCGATGGAGGCCGGGATGCCCATCACCGGGAAACCGAGCCGGTGCAGGGCGAGCGCACCGCGCATGGTGCCGTCCCCGCCGATCGCCACCAGCGCATCGACGCCGTTCGCCTTCAGCTGGCCCAGCGCGGCCTGCTGCATTTCCGGCTTTGCGAAATCCTTGAAGCGCGCGGTCTTGAGGAAGGTGCCGCCGCGCTGGATGATGCCGCCGACATCGCGCGCGCCCAGCTCGCAGATGTCGCCCTGCACCAGGCCTTCGTAGGCGCGCCGGATGCCGTGCGCCCGCATGCCCAGCGCCATCGCGCCGCGCACCACCGCGCGCACCGCCGCGTTCATCCCCGGGGCGTCGCCGCCGCCGGTCAGCACGCCGATCGACTTGACGTTCATGCCAGCTGTTTTTCCATGTAGCGCTTCACCGCCTGCGCATCTGGCTTTATGACTTCGAAGCGCTGCGGCAGTTCCTCGAGATTCTCGAAGCCCGCCGGCCGGACGGGCGCCCTGCCCAGCGCCTCGCGGATGGTATCGGCGAACTTCGCCGGCAGCGCGGTCTCCATGCAGATCAGCGGCACGCCGGCCTCGCGGTGCTGCAGCCCGACTTTCACGCCGTCGGCAGTATGCGGGTCGATCGTCGCCCCGTACTTCGCGTGCACCTCGCGGATGGTCGCCAAGCGGTCCGCATGCGTGCTCTTGCCGGAAACGAAGCCCGGCCGGGGAAGCAGCGACAGGTCGAACCCCTCGGCCGAGGTGAAGTAGCGCTGGACCCTCGCGCCGTCGCGCTCCAGCAGGTCGAACACGTAGCGCTCGAAGTTCGAGGCCTTGGAGATGTCCATTGACGGACTCGAAGTCTCGAGCGCGGCCTTGCGCACCCGGTAATGCCCGGTGCGGAAGAATTCATCCAGCACGTCGTTCTCGTTGCTGGCTAGGATCAGCTTGCGGACCGGCAGCCCCATCTCGCGCGC
>JANNXB010000359.1:0-6123 GCA_031409355.1 Betaproteobacteria bacterium
TCCAAATCCGAGACCATCACGCAGATTGCGAGCTATCGCGTGTTTGCCGTTCTGCATGCAAGGTGTGATCTTCGCAAACAGCACGTCGTCTTCCGAAAACCACGTGTAGCCACGCTTTACCTCCCCATAAGGCCGAAGCGCCGCGCTCGAAATAGATCCCGTCGTCTCATCAACTGCTGCCATAGGGACAAAGGTAGTAGGCGCATTGTCAGCGCGGGCGATATCAGGACGACGTGGATTGATCTCGCAAACCTCGCTGAGTTTTGGGAGTCGCCAATCTGATGGCAATCGGGCCCCGGCAATGCTCATGCTGCAAACATCCTTTCCTTCGTCTCCCGCAGCACGTCAGCGGGCTTGCCGGCGGACTTCAGCGCGTCGAGGCCGCCGACTTTGACGACTTCGGGGACTTCGAAGACTTTGGGGTTTTCCAGGCCGTCGGTGCCGCCGCGAGAGAATTGAGAGGCGATGGCTTTGACGGTGGCGGCGGCGTTGGGGGGAATGGTGGAGAGCCAGGCGCCGTTTTTGTAGTTGAAGGCGTCGGCGCGGTCGGAGCGGGTGCGGGGGAGCATGCCGTAGCCGAGGTCGGCGAGGACGTCGTAGAGGTCGAAGTCCTGCATGTCGGCGAGGGCGCGGACGAGGAGGGGCGAGCGGCCGGCGTCGGGGAGTTTTCCGAAGAGTTCTTTGCGCGCGCCGGGGTTGACCCAGGTAGCGCGGAATTGGTCGAGGGTGGGCGCTTCCTTGGTGAGTTGGGCGGCGAGGCGCTCGCGGTATTCCTCGACGGTGACGGGAACCGCCTTGCCGTCGACCATGGTGACGATGTAGCGGCCGGCGTCGGAGACGCGCACGTCGAAGCCTTCGACCTGGATCGGCGGAGGAGGCGGGGGGCCTTCGCCGCCGCCACCGGTTTCATGCTGAAGGCGCAGCTTTGACTTGAACTCCTTGCCGAAAAGCCGCGTCGCATCGGTGTAGTCCCAGATGCGGAACATGAGCTTGCCGGAGGGCGTGTCGAGGCGCGTGCCGCGGCCGACCATCTGGTAGAAGCTGATCGGCGAGCGCACGTACTTGAAGAAGACGATGTTGCGCACGGCGGGCACGTCGACGCCGGTGGTGAGCAGGTCGACGGTGGTGGCGACGAAGTGGTGGCGCGAAGCAGCGCGCAGGTCGGGCAGGAAGTCGCCGCCGCCGCTGGCGGCGGTGCATTTGAAGGCGTAGGGCTCGGCGCGGGGCTTGCCGTTTTTTTTGCACCACTCGGCGTAGAGGTTGTTCATCGCCGTGGAAACGGCATCGGCATGGCGATCGCGGGCGCAGAAGATGATGGTTTTCTGTTCCGGTCCGCCGGTTTCCAGAAACCGGGCGAAGAGGTTCTTCGTCATCTCCGCCACGCGTTCGGGCATGAGGAGCTTCTCTTCGATGTCCGGGGCGTCATAGCGTTCTTTGGCGGCGTCGGCGGACACGGTGGCGCCGGTGTTCGCGTTGGTGAGTTTTTTGCCCTTGAGGTCGGTGCGGGTGACGCCCGCGTCGCGCTCGTTCGCATCCTTGTTGTCGTGGAAGATGTCGAAGACGCGGATTTCGCAGGCCGCGAGGTACCCGTCCTCGATTCCCTGCGAAAGATCGTATTCATAGACCGGTTCGCCGAAATGCTTGCGGTTGTCGGCGGAGATCTTCTCGTCGGCGACGGCTTCCCTGGTCTTTTCGGTGATTTCGATCGATCGCGGTGTGGCGGTGAGCCCGACCTGGATGGCGCCCGGATTGCGCGTCAGCACCTGCGACCACTTGCCCCAGGCCGAGCGGTGGCACTCGTCGATGATGATGTGGCTGAAATAGTCCTCGGGATAGTGGGTGACCAGGAAGTTGGCATCTGCCTCGTCGTTGTCGACGTCGAGCGTCTGGTAGGTCGCGACATGGATACGGGCGTTACGCGCTTTGTTCAGGCCACCAGCTTCTTTACCAACTTCGGCGGCGTCGCCGCCAAACACGGCCTGAAACGCGCCGAGACCCTGGGTGCGCAGCTCGTCCCGGTCGCAGATGAAGAGCGCGCGGCGCAACTGGCCCGCGTCGGCAATGCGCTTGAGCAGGTTTACCGCGATGAACGTCTTGCCGGCGCCCGTGGCGAGTGACAGCAGGGCGCGTTTCTCGCCCGTGGCGACTTTCTCCAGCACGGCGCGAATGGCCGCGTCCTGGTAATAGCGCCGGGTTGCCTCGCCCCCCGAATAGCGGACCAGCAAGGGCTTGGAGGCTGGAGCATCCAGCGAGATACCCTTGGCCTTCTCGTACCTTGCGCGCAGCGTGGCGGGTGACGGAAATTCAGCCAGCGGCCTCGGATTCGAAGTCAGCCCCGTTGTCGCGTCGAATTCGACAAACAAATGTCCGTTCGAAGAAAAGATGAACGGCACGTTCATGCGCCGCGCAGATCCGTAGCCTTTGGCCTGCTCCAGCCCATGGCCAGGTGGCAGCCCCTCGGCCTTGGCTTCGATCAGCGAGACCGCGACCGGTTGCGACTCGCTGTTGACCTTGATGCGCAGGACGTAATCGACGCGCCCCTTGGAGCGGCGTCGGGCCTTGCCGTTGACAACTTCCACCGTGCCGGCGGTTTCCTCGCGGCGAATGAGGTCCTCCGTCCACCCGCAGCCGTGGATGGCCGGGTCGATCAGCTTTGCCCGTGTATCGGATTCGTTGTAGGCCAGACGTCCCCCGCCTGCATGATAACGGGAGGTCGGTAAGATACGGGGGTGGCAGTAGAAACCGACCGTCTGATCTCCGCCAAGCCCTCCTCGGTGCAGGAGGAGCAGATCGAGCGCAGCTTGCGTCCCGCGACGCTCGCCGAATATGTCGGCCAGGAAAAGATCCGCGAACAACTCGGCATCTACATCCAGGCCGCCCGCGGGCGCTCGGAAGCGCTCGATCACGTGCTGCTGTTCGGCCCGCCGGGCCTGGGCAAGACCACGCTCGCGCACATCCTGGCGAAGGAGATGGGCGTGAACCTGCGCTCGACCTCGGGGCCGGTGCTGGAGCGCCCGGGGGACCTTGCCGCGATCCTGACGAACCTCGAGCCGAAGGATGTGCTCTTCATCGACGAGATCCACCGCCTGTCGCCGATCGTGGAGGAAATCCTCTACCCGGCGCTGGAGGACTACCAGATCGACATCATGATCGGCGAAGGTCCCGCGGCGCGCTCGATCAAGCTCGACCTGCCGCCGTTCACGCTGGTGGGTGCGACCACGCGCGCGGGCATGCTGACCAATCCCTTGCGCGACCGCTTCGGCATCGTCGCGCGCCTGGAGTTCTACAACCAGGCCGACCTTGCGACGATTGTGCGTCGTTCCTCCCAGCTTTTGAACATAGAAACTGAAAATCAAGGAGCGAGCGAGATCGCCTCCCGTTCGCGCGGCACGCCGCGCATCGCGAATCGCCTCCTGCGCCGGGTGCGCGACTATGCGCAGGTCAAGGCCGACGGCAGGATCACCGAGCCGGTGGCCGACGCGGCGCTGAAGATGCTGGATGTCGATGCGCTTGGCCTCGACCTCATGGACCGCAAGCTGCTGCTCGCGGTGATCGAGAAATTCTCCGGCGGCCCGGTCGGGCTGGACAACCTCGCGCACGTCATCGGCGAGGAAGCCGACACCATCGAAGACGTACTGGAACCCTACCTGATCCAGTGCGGTTACCTGCAGCGCACGCCGCGTGGCCGGATCGCGACCTTGAGCGCATACCGCCATTTCGGCATCGTTGCGCCGAAGGGGTCGCAGGACCTTTTGGGCGAGCCGGACCCCGGCGCTCGCTAATTGCGGCAGGTCGAGGGCAGATTCTTCTCGGACATCGTCCCCGGCCTGCATGTCCACGACTTGCCGCCGTCGATCGAGAAAAGTCGGATGGTGTGTCCGGCGATCCTGGAATCCACGCGCTCGGCGCGCATCGTCGCCGTCAATTCCAGCTCCCCAGTGCCGCCCGCGCCTTTGCTGATGACCACGGACTGGGTGTACTTGCCGCTGGTGCTGCCGGCGACTTCCTCGAGCTTGCCCGGCCATTTCTTCCTGTCCTCGAAATACTCGGAGAGCGGTGTCTTCGCGCCGCCCATCAGTGATATCGCCTCGGAAGCCTGGGCACGGTGCATGTAATCGCCGAAAACGAACGTGTAGTAGAACCAGATCGGAAGGCCGATGAGGATGGCAAGCGCGCCCAAAACTCGCCAGACGTTCAAGCGCTTTTTCACTCTGCCGCCGGTTTCCAGTAGTCGAACAGCGGACCGCCGGCGCCGTGTACCGGATCGCAACGCGGCAGCGGCACGCGCGCGACGGCGGCAGTGCTTTTCCCGGAACGCGCGAACGGCGGCATGCAGGTATCCGGGTGGCAGCCCTCGGGGTAGGCGCCAACCACGCCCAAGAACCCGCGCGAGGACAGTTTCTTATGGCCGGTGCCCGCTGGCAGCACGATGACGTCGCCGGGCTTCGCCGTGATCGTGACGCCGGCATCGCCGCCGAACTGCACCGTCACTTCGCCGCTGTAGATGCCGAGCGCTTCGTGTCCGTTGCTGTGATAGTGGTGGAACGGATGCACGCCGTTGCGCCACGCGGCCGGCCAGTGGTGGCGGGCAAAGAGCGCTTCGAACGCGGCCGCCGGATCGGCGCCCTGGATCGCGACCGCGCCCGGATAAACGAGCAGCGGCCAGCGCGGATGATTCGGAATCGCGCCGCCCGGGGCGAGCAGATGCGCCAGGACCTTCATGCCGCCCAGCATAGCGCAGGCTACAATGCGCCGGTGCAGCGAGAACGAGACCAGCCCTTCTCCTGGGAGGTACGCGTCTACTACGAGGACGTGGACATCGGCGGCGTTGTCTACTACGCCAACTACCTGCGCTACTTCGAGCGCGCGCGCAGCGAATGGCTGCGCAGCCTGGGCGTGAACCAGGAGCGCCTTGCCGCTGTCGAAGGGATCGGCTTCGTGGTCGCGCGCGCGGAGGTGGACTTCAAGCTCGGCGCGCGGCTCGACGACCTCCTGAGCGTGACGGTAAAAATGGCGGAACAGAAGAAAACCTACCTCTGGCTGGAGCAGGAAGCGCGCTTCGCGGACGGCACGCATTTGGGCCGCACGTGCGCCGCGGCCCGCATCCAGGTGGCATGCGTGCGGCACAGCGACATGTGGCCGCAGCCGATTCCGGATTCACTAAGCGCGAGGATCGCCGCATGACCATGACGCAGGACATGGAGCTCTGGACGCTCATCGTGAACGCCTCCTTCGTGGTGAAGGCGGTGATGGTGCTGCTGCTCGCGGTGTCGTTCATGTCGTGGATGTTCATCTTCCGCAAGTGGATGACGATCCGCAGCGCGCGCGCGCAGACCGAGCAGTTCGAGCGCGAATTCTGGAGCGGCAACGACATCAACACCCTTTACCAGGGCTCGGTAAGCAACCGCCACTCGATCGGCAGCCTGGAACGCATCTTCGAGGCTGGCTACCGCGAGTTCACGAAGCTGCGCGCGCAGCGCGGCACGGATCCCTCGACCATGGTCGATGGCGCGCGCCGCGCCATGCGCGCCACCTACCAGCGCGAGATGGACCACCTCGAGAGCCACCTGTCGTTTCTCGCCTCGACCGGCTCGGTCAGTCCCTATGTCGGCCTGTTCGGCACGGTGTGGGGCATCATGCACGCGTTCAGGAGCCTGGCGAACGTGCAGCAGGCGACGCTGGCGCAGGTCGCGCCGGGGATCGCTGAAGCGCTGATTGCGACGGCCATCGGCCTGTTCGCGGCGATTCCCGCGGTGGTGGCCTACAACCGCTACTCGCACGACATCGATCGGCTGGCGATCCGTTTCGAGAGCTTCATGGAGGAGTTCTCGAACGTGCTGCAGCGCCAGGCCACAGTGAGAACCTGATGGCGCGGCTGCATTCCAAGCGCGGCGCGATGTCCGAGATCAACGTCGTGCCCTACGTCGACGTGATGCTGGTGTTGCTCGTGATTTTCATGGTCACCGCGCCGCTGGTCACGCCCGGCGTGATCGACCTGCCCTCGGTCGGCAAGGCCGGCCAGCCCAAGCTCGTGCCGCTCGAGGTGGTGATCAAGGAAGACCGCAGCATTTCGGTGCGCGAACGCGATGCGACGGGCCGCATCGTGAGCGACCGGCCGGTCGA
>JANNXB010000360.1:0-3862 GCA_031409355.1 Betaproteobacteria bacterium
CCGAAGTTACCCGATTTAAGCGCCAGCGCGAGGCGCGGTTCGCCTACCGACTGCGTCCAGGGGACGCCCGGGTCGATCTGCGCGCCAATCCGCAAGGTGTTCACCCCGAGCGCGTTGACCACGGCGCCCGAGGTTTCGCCGCCGGCCACCACCAGGCGGCGCACCCCCTGCTCCACCAGTCCCTTGGCGATGCGCGCCAGGCACTGCTCCACCAGTTCTCCCGCGCGCTGCGCGCCGAACCGCGCTTGCGACTTGCGCACCGCCTCGGGATCGGCGGTGGCGTATACCAGCACCGGCCCTGCCGCGAGCAGCGGTTCTGCCCACGCGAGCGCGGCAGCGGCAAGATCCGCGCCGTCGGCGAGCTGCAGCGGATCGATGCGAAACGCCGGCTTCGCCTTGAGCCACTGCGCGACCTGGGAGTTGGACTGCGCCGAGCAGCTGCCCGAGAGCACCGCGGCAAGCCCGCCGACCGCGGGCAGTGCGGCGGCGTCGGCACTTCGAATGCCGAAATTCGCGGCCAGGCCCATGGCGATGCCCGAGCCGCCCGTGAGCAGCGGCAGCTCCGCGCAGGCGGCGCCCAGGGCGAACAGATCTTCATCCGCCACTGCGTCGATAATCGCGTAAGCGTGGCCCGACGCCTTGAGCTTTTCGAACGCCTCGCGCATCGCGGCGGCGCCCTGACGCACCGTCGGTAGCGGAACCAAGCCAACTTTGCGCTTGGTCTGCCGCCCGAGCACCCGCACCAGACTGGCGTCGCGCATCGGCGTGAGCGGATGGTCTTTCATGGGCGATTCCGACAGCAGCTGGTCGCCGACGAACAGGTGCCCGAGGTAGATCGTTCGCTTGTTGGTCGGGAACGCCGGGCACGCGACGGTAAAGGATGCTTTCATCGCATCGAGCAGGGCGTCCGCAACCGGGCCGATGTTGCCGGCGTCGGTCGAATCGAAGGTGGAGCAGTACTTGAACAGGATCTGTTGCGCGCCCTGCGCCTTCAGCCATTGCAGCGCCGCGAGGGAGTGCGCCACCGCGTCGACGGCCGCGACGGTGCGCGATTTCAGCGCCACCACAACAGCGTCGGCATCCTGCGGCGCGCTTCCCGTCGGCACGCCGATCACCTGCACCGTGCGCATGCCCGCGTTCTGCAGCATCAGCGCGACGTCGGTCGCACCGGTGAGGTCATCCGCGATGCAGCCGAGGCGCAGCGTCACCGCTTCTTCTCCGGCAGCTCTATTCCCGGGAAGATCTTGATCACGGCGCTGTCGTCTTCCTTCGCGTGCCCGGCGGTGGACGCCTGCATGAACATCTGGTGCGCGGTGGAAGCCAGCGGCAGCGGGAACTTGCTGGTGCGCGCGAGATCCAGCACCAGCCCCAGGTCCTTGACGAAGATGTCCACCGACGATAGCGGCGTGTAGTCGCCGGCCAGCACGTGCGCCATGCGGTTGCCGAACATCCAGCTGTTGCCGGCGCTGTTGGTGATCACGTCGTACAGCGCCTGCGGGTCCACCCCCTCGCGCAGGCCGAGCGCCATCGCCTCGGCCGCAGCGGCGATGTGTACACCGGCGAGCAACTGATGGATGGTCTTCACCTTGCTGCCGGCCCCGGCGCGATCGCCCAGCTTGTAGACGCGAGCCGCCATCGCGTCCAGTACCGGCTGGCATTTCGCATAGGCCTCCGGGCGGCCGGAGGTCATCATCGTCAATTCGCCGGCGGCAGCCTTGGCGGCGCCGCCGGACATGGGCGAGTCCAGGTAAAGCACGCCGCGCTCGGCAAGGCGTGCTTCCAGCGCGCTCGACCAGTTCGGGTCCACGGTCGAGCACATCATGAACGCGCTGCCCTTGCGCATTGCCGCGGCGCCGCCGCCCCCGCCGAACAACGCATCGTCGGTCTGTGTGGCGTTGACGACCGCCGACACCACCACGTCGCAGGCCGCCGCCAGCTGCGCCACCGTGCCGCACGCAGTTCCGCCTTCCCTGGCAAAGGCGTCCACCGCCTCGCGCCGCACGTCGAACACGTGAACGTCGAACGCCGCGCGGCGCAACGACTGCGCGATGCCGGCCCCCATTGCTCCCAGGCCGATGACTCCCAACACCAATCGCGTCGCGCTGCCGCCCATCGATTCCCCCGTTTGTTAGCTTTCTCGGATTGCCGTCCGGCAGGCCGTGTTCAGGCGCGCGGCAACGCGGCAATCACGGCGCGCGCCACACCGTCGGTACCCCCGGTGCCCCCGAGGTCGGGTGTCAGGTGCTGTTTCTCGACAAGCACCTGGGCCACTGCCGCTTCGATCCGGCGCGCCGCCGCAAGTGTTGCAGCATCAGCCTTTCGTTCGCCCAGCCAGTCGAGCATCATCGCCCCGGAGAGGATCATGGCGAGGGGATTCGCGACGTTCTTGCCCGCCAGTAGCGGCGCGCTGCCATGGGCCGGCTGGAACAGCGCGTGCTGCTCGCCGATTTCGGCCGACGGCCCGAGGCCGAGTCCGCCAACCAACCCCGCGGCCAGGTCCGAAAGGATGTCGCCAAGCATGTTCTCCATCACCAGTACATCGTAGGCCGAAGGATTCTGCACCAGGTAAAGGGTCATCGCGTCCACCAGCGCATGATCGTGGGCGATGTCGGCATTTCCGGCGGCGACTTCATCGAATACCTTGCGAAAGAACGCCAGCGAGCGGAACACGTTGGCCTTGTCCACGCAAGTCACCATCCTGCGGCCATCCAGCGGCCGGCCGTGGCGCCGCCGGGCGAGTCCGAACGCGTAGCGCGCCACCCGCTCGGTTCCCTTGCGGGTGATGACCATGGTGTCGGTCGCCACCTCGTTCTTCACCGAGCCGCCGCCGTTGAAGGAGGCGAACAGCCCCTCGGTGTTCTCGCGCACGATGACCAGATCGATGCCCTTGCCGACATCGGCAAGCACCGAGGTCACGCCTGGGTAGAGCTTGATCGGGCGAACCGCCGCATAGAGGTCGAGTTCCTTGCGCAGGCCGATGATGATCTGCGGCTGCACCTCGGTGCCATCGTCGAGCCGCACTTCCGGCAGGCCGATGGCGGCAAGCAGGACCGCGTCGGCAGCCTTGCATTCGGCAATCGCTCGCGCAGGGAGCATCTCGCCTGATGCCCGGTAGTGCTGCGCGCCGAACGGATGCTCGGTGAACGCGAAGTTCAGCGATGGCGACTCGACAGCACGAAGTACAGCCAGGACAGCCTGCATGATCTCCGGGCCGATGCCGTCGCCGGGCAGTACTGCAATGCGGTAAGCGTTCATGGGGTAGGTGCGTCCCGTCGCAGCAGGTTGAGATCCTTCAACTCGCCCCACAAGGCGGGCGGGATGGTTTCGCGCATCAGCGCTATGTTGGTGCGCACGTGTTGCGCGCTTTCGGGTCCCGGGATGACCGCGGCCACCGCCGGGTGGCCGAAGGGAAACTGCAGCGCGGCAGCCGCGAGCGATACTCCATGACGCGCGCAGGCGGCCTCCATATGCTTGACCTTTTCTACAATGCCGGGCTCCGGCGCAAGGTAACCGTACCATGCGCCGCCCTTCGGTCCTGGAGCGAGTATCCCGGAACAGAACGGCGCGCCGATCACGACCGACACGCCGCGCTCGGTGCACAGCGACATCTCGTTATCCAGTGCCGGCTGGTCCAGCAGCGTGTAGGGCATCGCGACGAGGAAGAAGTCGATCTCGAAACGCTGCAGGAAGCGGGGAATCATTCCCACTTGGTTGATGCCCGCGCCAATGGCCTGGATTGCTCCCGAGGACTTCAGGCCGGAGAGAGCCGCGAAGCCTCCGCCGCCCTCCAGCTCATGAAACCGGCGCGCTATTTCGGATTCAGTCTTGTGGAATTTAAGATCCAGGTCGTGGATCACCAGCG
>JANNXB010000361.1:0-2034 GCA_031409355.1 Betaproteobacteria bacterium
CGCGCAGGGCTTGCGGCGCGACCGTATGCACCCATGCGAGGTCGCGCGCCGCACCCGCAGGGCGATGGCCGCCGCGCTCGCCCGGCCGCGGCGCGGGGAGCGGCCGCTGCGCCAATCCGAGCGCCTGATCAAAGGTGTCCAGTGCGACGGTCAGGGCGATCACACCAAGGGTTTCCACGTATTGCTCTTCCGTGACCCCATCCTGCAGAATTCCGTGCAACCATTTCCTTGTCAGCCGGCCGGCATCTGTCGCGATGCGGTGCACGACTTCGACCATCGGCGCGGACAGCGTAGCGAGGCTGTCGTGCGCGCCCGGTACCGTATAGGGAGACAACGCCGCCCCGCGTTGCAGGCAGAGATTGCAAGCTTTCGCATTGCGGACCTCGGCGGCGATGGCGAGGCGCTCCGCAGCATCCCACCAGGTGCCGGGTGAGGCCAAACGCTCCCAGGCGCGCGCGCATTCGCGCTCAAGGCCGGCCCTGACTGGCAGCTTGCGTGGATCGAACGGCGTCGAATTCGTCATTGTCGCTCCCTGGGTGAATGGACCCGCGCGCCAAGAAGAGACTCTCCCGGCCTTACCCTGGTGAAGGCCACGGGCTTCGTGTCGACTCTCAGCCCCGCACCCTCCATTCGCAAGCTCGTGAAAGCCGAATTCTCCAGCGATCCGGTCTCCGGAAAGTCCTCGCGAAAGTGCGCGCCGCGCGAATCGGTGCGCGCGAGCGCGGCTTCGGCGACGACGCGACTCGCCTGCACCAGGTTCTTCAGGTTGAGCCAGTCGTGCCAGCTGAGGTTGAAGGCGCGGTTGGCGTCCGCGATCCCGGTGTCGTTCAGTTCGTTTTCCAGCGAATCCAGTTCGCTCAGGGCGGCGCGCAGGCCAGCTTCGTCGCGGATGATGCCAACCTTTTCCCACATGACGTCGTAAAGCCGTTCGCGGACGGGCTCGAGCGAGCCGTGCGACTTGGAAACCCTGGGTTCGCAGGTCTGAACGGCCTTTTCCACCGAAGCCATGTCGGGATCCCGAAAACCTTCCTTCCGAATCCACTCCGCCATCACATCACCGGCCACGGCGCCGAACACCGTCGAATTCGCCACGCCGTTACCGCCGAGTCGGTTGGCGCCATGCACGCCGCCCGCGTCTTCGCCGGCGACGTAGAGGCCCTTCAGTTCGGTCGAGCAGTCGGCAGCGAATTCGACGCCGCCCATCATGTAGTGCGCGGTCGGCACCACCTCCACCAGCCCGCCGACCAGGTCGAAGCCGCAATCGGCGCAGCGCTCGACCATTCCCTTGAATTGTTTTCTGACGAGGTCGTGATCCAGATGATTCATCGAAATGAAAAGCCCCCCATTCGGGCTCGTATTGCCCGCTCTCATCTCCGCATACATGGCGCGCGAGACGAAATCGCGCGTCGCGCGCTCCGCCTTCGGGTCGTACTTCGGCATGAAGCGTTCCTTCGCGCCGTTGAGCAGGTAGCCGCCCGCGCCGCGCAGCCCCTCCTCCAGCACCGTGCCGGTCATGCGCGTGTGCGTGCCGGCATAGAGGCCGGTCGGATGGAACTGCACCATCTCCATGTCGCGCAGCGGCAGGCCGGCACGCAGCGCCATCGCCAGGCCGTCGCAGGACTTGTCGCCCGACGGTGTGTGGTACTTGTACATGGTTGGCCCGCCGCCGGTCGCGAGCAGCACCGCCTTCGCTCGCACGAACACGTACTCGCCCGTGCGCATGTCGATGAAGAGAACTCCCGCGATAGCAGACTTGCTTTTATCTTTTATTAGTTCAACTGCCCTATATTCTTCAAGTCGATTTATCTTCCGCGCCCAGACCTGCTCGGCGAGCCGGTTGATGATTTCGATGCCGGTGAGGTCGCCCTTGTGCACCGTGCGGTCGAAGGTCTGTCCGGCGAAGGCCTTCTGGTGCACCGTGCCATCCGGATTGCGGTCGAAGAAGCAGCCGAGCTCGTTCTCCAGCTCCCGGATTCTTTCGACCGCCAGCGTCACCAGCTTCCAGGCAAGCTCCTGGTCGGGCAGCCACTTGCC
>JANNXB010000362.1:0-3405 GCA_031409355.1 Betaproteobacteria bacterium
ACGCTGTTGGGTGGCACCATGCCCTTGGCTTCGATCATCATGCCGCTTAGCAGCTTTTTCATGCCGGCGCGGTCAATCGCGAGATTCGCCGCCTTGCGCACCCGGATGTCGTTCCACGGAGATCCGTCGAGCCGCGAGAAATGCCACGGCCACACATGCGGGTACACATTGCTCGTAACCTGGAACCCCTTCGCGCGCAGCTGCGGGAGCGCGTCGGTGGGCGGCGCTTCGGCCCAGTCCACCTGCCCGGAGAGCAGCGCCGAGACTCGTGAGGACGGGTCCGGCACCGGAAGCAGGATCAGGCGGTCGGCCTTCGGCACCCGCCGCTTGTCCCAGTAATCAGGGTTCCTGACGAGTTCCGCTCGCTCGCGCGGGAGGTAGCGTTCCACCTTCCAAGGCCCGGTGCCCGAGGGCGCCTGCACGAACTTGTCCCAGCTCCGCCCGACTTTCTCCCACTGGGCGGGGCTGGACATGGTGATGAACGTGATCTGGTAGGGCAGCAATGCGTCGGGCTCGCTGGTGGTGATCTCCAGCGTGCGCTCGTCGATCGCCCGGTAGGCCTTCACCGTTGGAATCCGGCCGCGCCCCTGGGCCGCCTGCTTGGCGTCGTATTGCGGGCTTGCCGAATTGAGCAGCTTCTCCAGATTCCAAACCGCGGCCTGGGCCGTGAACAGCGAGCCGTCATGAAAGCGCACGCCGTCGCGGATCTTGAAGATCCACTTGGTCTTGTCCTTGGCGTCGACCTTCCATTCCGTGGCCAGGCCAGGCACCGGGCTGCTAGGCTTCGCGCCTTGCGACAGGTCCCAGTTGATGAGCGCGTCGAACACCGTGTAGCCGATGAACCGCATGCCCTCGGCGCCCTGATCGGTCTGGCCATTGGGCAGGGGAATGTCGGCCGCCGTCATGGCGATCCTCAGGGTCCCCTGCGGGTAGGCGCTTACTGAAAAAAGCAGCGCGACCAGGCCCCCGATCGCGCGCCCACATCCATGGAAACTGAGCATCATCGGCTACTTCATCACGATTGGCGTGAGGTCCTGGAACCAGTTCTTGGCCTGCACGTAGCCGGTGACGCGCTTGGAGATCGCCCGCGGGCCGGTATCGTGCACCACGAACAGGAACGAGGACTGCTCCACGGCGTAGGCGTGCAGCCGGCCCAGCGCCGCGTCGCGCTCCGCGCCGCCGAACGTGCCGCGCGCATCGGCCACCAGCTTGTCGAATTGCGGGTCCTGGATCCAGCCCCAATTGACCGATCTGGGCGCCACCATCCGGCTGTCATAGAACCGGGCGAAGGCGAAGAACGGATCCTGCGTCGCGAACGAAACGTTGATCGCGTGCGCGCCGTTGGATTTCGGATCCTTCGCGCCGATGCGCCAGTTGTTGAACAGCGACTCCCAGACCAGCACGTCGAATTCCACCTCGATGCCAACCTGCTTCAACTGCTGCTGCATCAGCTCGTTCATCGGCAGCGGCAGCATCTGGCCGGACCCGGACTGCGAGATCTGCACCTTGACCTTGAGCGGCTTGCCCGGACCGTAACCGGCCGCGGCGAGCAGCTTTTTCGCCTGGTCGGGGTCGTACTTGATGTCGAATTTCGGATTGCCCCACCACGGATGTCCGGGCGGCACGGCGCCTTTTGCCGGCGCCGCGTAGCCGCCGAGCAGCTTGACGATCTCGTCGCGATTGATGGCGAGGTTCATCGCCTGCCGTACCCGGACGTCCGCCGTCGGATGGCCCGGGACGTGCGACAGCTGCCACGGCCAGGTGTGCGGGTAGGGATTGGAAGTGATTTCGAAGCCGCGGCTCTTCAGCTGCGCGACCGCATCGGGCGGCGCGGCCTCGATCCAGTCGAGCTGCCCCGAGAGCAAGGCATTGACCCGCGTGCTCGCATCGGGCATCGGGATCAGCACCACGCGGTCGGTCTTCGGCACGCGCTTGGCGTCCCAGTAGCCGGTGTTCTTCTCCAGTTCCAGGCGCTCGCGCGGCACCAGCCGCACGAATTTCCACGGTCCGCTGCCCACCGGGCTCTTGGCGAATTCGGTCCAGTTCTTGGTCTTCGCCCAGGCCGCCGGGCTGGCGATGAACAGGTTGGTGAGGTTGATCGGCACGAACGAATCGGGTTCGCTGGTCTGGACTTCGACCGTGAACTCGTCGATCTTGCGCGCCCCCGTCACGGTGGGCATGCGCGGCGTGGTCTGCGCTACCAGCTTCGCGTCGTATTGCGGCGCATCTTTTTTCATTACCTTGTCGAAATTGAACACCACCGCATCCGCGTTGACGTCGGTGCCGTCGTGGAACTTGGCGCCTTTGCGCAGCTTGAAGATCCATTTGTTCTTGTCCTTGGCGTCGATCGCCCAGGACTCGGCCAGGCCGGGGATGATCACCGAGGGCTTGTCCGCCGAGGACAGGTCCCATTGGGTCAGGCCGTCGAACAGGGTGATGCCGGTGAAGCGGTTGCCCTCGAAGCCCGAGTCGGGTTGGCTGGTCGTGGCCGGGACATCGGCGGCCGTCATACCGATCCGCAGCACCGATTGCGCGGCCGCCTGAAGCGGCACCGCAAGTACGAGAGCGGCCGCCAAAACGCGGGCGGACAACTTCATGGTGTTCATGGATGACTCCCTTTAATGAGCGTGTATGGATCAGTCCCTACTTAAGCAAGGCGCGTGCCGCCGGGGGTGGTACGCACCGCAAGCCGCGAATAAAGTGGTTCTGCCGCATTTCGGTGCGCAGTTTCGCAGTCTGCACCCCGATTGTGCACGGCGTTTGGTAAGAGTCAATGTCGTTGGGTGTAAAGTCCCTCGCACCGCAACAGGACACCCATGATCCAGATCAACGCCGGCCGGTTGTGGCAGTCCCTGATGGACCTGGCGCAGATCGGCGCCACGGACAAGGGCGGCGTGCGCCGCCTGACACTGACCGATACGGATCGTCGCGGGCGCGACCAGTTCGTCGCCTGGTGCAAGGAGGCGGGGATGACCATCGAAGTGGACGGCATCGGCAACATCTTCGGGCGGCGCGCGGGCACGGATGCGGGCGCGTTGCCGGTGGCCATGGGCAGCCATCTCGATTCGCAGCCCTCCGGCGGCAAGTTCGACGGCGCCTACGGCGTCATGGCCGGGCTGGAGATCGTGCGCACGCTGAACGACGCGGGAGTGAGGACGCGCGCACCGCTGGAAGTCGTGTCCTGGACCAACGAGGAAGGCTCGCGCTTCGTGCCCACCTTGATGGGTTCGGGCGTATATGCCGGCGTCTTTCCTTTGGAAAAGATTCTTGAAGGGAAAGACGTGGACGGAATCAGCGTTCGCGACGCGCTCGACCAGACCGGCTACGCCGGCACGGCGAAGCCGCACAAGCTGGGCGCGTATTTCGAGGCGCATATCGAGCAAGGGCCGGTGCTGGAGGAGACGA
>JANNXB010000363.1:0-2092 GCA_031409355.1 Betaproteobacteria bacterium
GAGCCGGCGCTGCACCGCCACCGCAAGCGGCCGCAGCCGGTTGTCGCGCGCGTACGGCAGCACTGTGCTGATGGTGTCGATCATCATCTGCGTCTGCCCGCCCACCACGTCGACCAGCGCCGGCGCGCTGCCCTTGTAGGGGATGTGCTGCATCTTCAGGCCCATCTGCGAGGCGAACAGCGCGCCCGAGAGGTGTGTGATGGTGCCCGAGCCGGACGAGGCGTAGTTGAGCTTGCCCGGGTTCGCCCTCGCGTAGGCGAGAAACTCCTGCAGGTTCTTCGCCGGCACCTGAGGGTGGATCGCGAGCACCAGCGGCACGGTGGCGGTGAGCGCCACCGGCGCGAAGTCCTTCACCGGGTCGAAGGGTACGGTGGATGAAAGGGCGGGCGCGATGGTGATCGCCGAGGTGTTGTAGAAGATCGTCGACCCATCCGGAGACGCCTTGGCCGCTTCGGCCGCGGCGATGTTGCCGCCCGCGCCCGGCCGGTTCTCCACCACGAAGGGCTGCCCGGTCTGCTCGGTGAGCTTCTGCGCGAACAGGCGCGCGTTGATGTCCGTCGGTCCGCCCGGCGGGAACGCGAGCAGCATGCGCACCGGCTTGGAAGGGTATGTCTGCGCCTGGATCGAGGTCGCGACGAAGAGGGCCAGCAATGCGGCGATACGTTTCATGCCGGTAATTCTATCTTCAGGCGCCTGAAAACTCCGTGAGCACCTGCCCGGGGCGCTCAGCCGGGGCGAGATAGTCCTTGCCATCGTGCACCTGCACGCCGTTCACCCACACGCCGTGCACGCCCACCGGGTCGCGAATCATGCGAGTTCCACCGCCAGGGAGGTCCTTCAATTTTTTAAGGGGTGACACTCCGACTTTCTTTTCGTCAAACAGAAGAAGATCGGCAAAAGCACCCACTTCAATCTTTCCACGCCTCGGGATGCGGTACATGCGCGCCGGGTCGCTGGTGAGCTTGCGTACGCCTTCGGCCAGCGTGAAGGTGCCCGTCTCGCGCACCCAGTGCTGCAGGAAGTGCAGGCCGAAGCCCGCGTCGCAAAAATAGATCAGGTGCGCGCCCGCGTCCGAGAGCGCCACCACGCCCTGCTCGTGCTTCAGCAGCGGCGCCACGCCGGCGTCGTTGTTCTGGAACAGTTTGCCGATCAGTTGCTGGTCGACGGGCAGGTCGAAGAAGTAATCGACGGGATCCTGCCCCGCTTCGCGGGAAAGATCTGCAATCGAACGGCTGTCCTTCTCGATCTTCGCCCAGTCGCCGTAAAAGAGAATCCCCTGCTTCGGATGCAGGAGGTTTTGCCTGAATGCATCGCGAAAAGATTTTTCCCGGTAAATGCTTTTTCTTTCAGCAAGAGGAGCCGCCTTTACCTTTGCGAACGCATCATGCGAATAGAGGAGATAAGGCTCCTCCAGCGTGAAATCGAATGACAGCGGCTGGCAGCTGGTGTGGATGTAGACCTCGCGCCCGCGCCGCTGCGCCGCCGCGCAGCGCTCGTAGTACTCCATCGCCTTCTTCGGATCGGCGTCGTTGTACATCGTGAGCACCGTCACCATGAACGCCGGGCGGCCGTTCGCCGCCGAGATTTCTTCCATGTACTCGGGCGTGGCGCGGGGACCCGTGGCCATGACAAATATTCCCTTGTTCTTCAGTTCTCCTGTGAGGGACCTGAGTTCAGCATCGCTCGCGATCGTGGAAGGCATGGGCTTTCCCGCCCATCCAGCATGGTTGGGCGAGAAGGACGAGGCGAAACCGATCGCGCCGGCATCCATCGCTTCGCGCACCAGGGCTTTCATTTTTTCGAGTTCGGATGCAGTGGGCGTGGCCCGCGTCGAGGCCTCCTCGCCCATCACCGCGCAGCGGATGGTGGAGTGCTGCGCCAGCACCGCGACGTTGGCCAGCGGCCGGATGCGGCGCAGGTTCGCCAGGTACTCGCCGAAGCTCTCGAAATCCCAGCGCACGCCGCCCTGCAGCGCGCCGAGGTCCATGCCCTCCACCACCGACAGGTTGCGCAGCAGCGTGTCGCGCTGCGAGGCGGGACAGGGCGCGATGCCGAAGCCGCAATTGCCCATCACCGCGGTGGTGACGCCGAG
>JANNXB010000364.1:0-4984 GCA_031409355.1 Betaproteobacteria bacterium
GAGAAACCAGCGCCCGAGCAATCGCCGCTCTTCCTCCGTCATCCCTGTGAGATTGCCGGGCGGCATCGCGCGGGTCAGCACCGTCTGCTGGTGGATGAGCGCCGCCTGCGCGCCGATGCGCTCGGGCGTGTCGAGCAGAAAACCCTTGGGCGCCTCGTTCAATCCCTGGAAGGTCGGCTTCGCGGCGTGGCAACCGAGGCAGCGCGCGTCGATGATGCTTTTGACGGCCTGGAACTTGACTTCACTTTGCGGGGATTTGTCCGTCCTCGGTGAAATGAAAAATGCCAGAGCGACAATCAAACTCACCCCGGCCACGACAGGCCAGGCCGGCGCATTGCCCTTGTGGCGCATCACGAACCAGGCCCGGATCAGGCCGCCGGCGAGCGTCAGCGCGACCAGCACCAGCCAGGCCCAGCGCGCACCGAACGTAAAGGCGTAGTGGCCCGAGATCATGGTGAACAGCACCGGCAGCGTGAAATAGGTGTTGTGCACGCTGCGCTGCTTGCCGGCGGCGCCGTCCTTCGGATCGGGCGCGCGGCCCGCGGCGAGCGCCGCCACCATGCGCCGCTGGCCGGGGATGATGATGTGCGCTACGTTCGCCACCATGATGGTGCCGAGGATTGCGCCATAGTGGATGAACGCGCCGCGGCCGCTGTAGAGCTGCGTCAGGACCCACGCGCAAAGCGCCGTAAAGGCGAAGAGGGCGATGCCAAGCAGAACGTCGTCCCGCGCGAGCGGTGAACGGCAGATGCCTTCATAGACGACAAGAGAAATGATCAAGGAACCGATTCCAATGCCGATCGCCGCAGCTTTCGACAACGGCATGACCGAAGGATCGATCAGGTACAGCTCGGCGCCCGCGTAGTAGACCAGCGCCAGCAGGAAAAACCCGGTGATCCAGGTCCAGTACGCTTCCCACTTGAACCAGTGCAGCCGCGCCGGCATTTGCGGCGGCGCGCCCTTGAATTTCTCGGCGTGGTAGAAGCCGCCGCCGTGCACGGCCCAGAGTTCTCCGGCCACCTTTGCATCCGTGGAGGGCTCAAGATGGTTGTCGAGCCAGATGAAGTAGAACGAGGCGCCGATCCAGGCGATGCCGACCACCAGGTGCGCCCAGCGCAGGAGCAGGCTCAGCCAGTCGACGAGGTACGCCTCCACCTCAGGCGCTTCCGCTGCTACCTGGCACGGGCGCTCTCCAGAATCCTCACCATTGCCGGATACCCACGCCGCCGCGCCAGGGCAAGCGGCGTCTGCCCGTCGCGGTCGGCGAGATTGACGTTGGCGCCCGCCTCGACCAGCGCCTTCAGGGTTTCGGTATGGCGCGGACCGCCATCGCCAAGCACGATGGATTCGATCAGCGCCGTCCAGCCGAGGTTGTTGACGTGATCGAGCGGCGCGCCCGCCGCGATCAGCGTGCGCACGACTTCGACGTGGCCCAGGTGCGCGGCGGCAATGAGCGCGGTGCCGTCGTAGCGGCTGGTGACGTTCTTCGCGCTGCAGCCCAGCTCTAGCGCCAGCTTGAGGGTCGGCACATCATTGGCGACAGCCGCGATCGTGACGATGTCGTAGCGGTCCTGCTCCAGGGCGTTCGGATTCGCGCCCGCTGCCACGAGCACCCGCATGACGTCCCGGTGCCCGCCAAAAGCCGCCACATGCAGCGGCGTGCGTCCGTGGCCGTCGCGCAGATCAAACTTCGCCTTTTTCGCAAGCAGCGCCCGAACCTCGGCTGCATTCCCGCCAGCGGCGGCGGCGAAGTAGCCGCTGTAGCCCGTCCGCTCGCCGGACGACGGCGCAACCTGGGCGTGGCTGGGGAACGCCAGCACACCGCAAGAAAGCAGGGCTACGAGGTGCCGCTGTGCCGCGCTCACGCGCCGCCGCGGAAACAGGAATAGCCCCAGGGCGTGCACTTGAAAGGCAAGTGGAAGTGCTGTTCCGGGTCCGAAATGCCGAAACGGTAATGCACCACGTCGAGAAACGGCACCGCGGGCAGCGCCACGCCCTGCTCCCGATACCAGGCGCCGACGTGAAAGCGCGCTTCGTAGCTGGCGGCGGGGAATTTTTCGTTCAAGGCTTTTTCTTCCAGCAATCCCCTGGCCGAAATTCTGCCCGCGGCAATCAAGTTCGCGTCACGCAGAAACTCGACCCGCATCCCGGCCGCGACCACGCCGCGCGAGACATCCACGACATGGATGGAAATGCCCGGCATATTGCTGCAGCGTGTCCGCGCGCTAGTTGAGCTTGGCGCCCGAGGCGCGCACTGGCCCCTGCCATTCGTCGACCTGATTTCGCACAAAGGCGGTGAACTCGGCCGATGACATGGCCCTGCCGTACACGCCCAGGTCCTCCAGCCGCTTGATCACCACCGGATCGGCCAGCACCTTGGTCATCGCGGCGTGCAGCCGCTGCACGATCGGCTGCGGCAGGCCGGCGGGGCCCGAAACACCGAGGAAGTTCTCTGCGACCAGCTTCCTCTGTCCGACCTCAAGAACGCTCGGCACGTCGGGCGCCAAACCGGCCCGCGCGGGAGACGTCACGGCGATCGCGCGCAGTTTGCCGTCCTTGATAAACGGTACGTTCTGCGGCAGCGTATCGATCGCCAGGTTGAGCCGGCCGCCCAGCAGGTCGTTGGCCATGGGCGAGGAACCCTTGTAGCCGACGTGCTCCATCTTCAGGCCGTGCTCGTTCTTGAAAGTCTCGCCGACGATGTGACCGATCGAGCCGATGCCGCCGGAGCCGTAATTGACCGGATTCGATTGCGCCTTGATCCAGGCAATCAGCTCGGCCATGTTCTTGGCCGGCACGCCGGGGTACACCACGAACACGTTCGCCACCGAGCCGATATACGAAACATGCGTGAAGCTCTTCACCGGATCGTAGCTGGGCGTGGTGAGCATGAAGGGCGAGATGCTGATCGGCGCGCTGTTCGAGAGCAGCAGCGTGTAGCCGTCGGGCGCCGCCCTGGCGACGACCGCCGCGCCGATGGTGCCGCCCGCGCCCGGCCGATTGTCCACCAGGATCGGCTGGCCGAGTTCCGCCTGGAGCGGTGCCGAAATCAGCCGTGCAACGATGTCGGAGGAGCCGCCTGGCGAGAAGGTGACGACGACAGAGACGGGCTTGGTCGGCCAGGACTGGGCCCAAGCCGTTCCGGCGGCAAGCAAAAGCATTGAAAGAAAAAGACGCATTGTCATTTCAGCTCCCCCGGTAAGTGGTGTAACCCCACGGCGAACAAAGCAACGGTACATGATAGTGCAGCGAGGGATCGGCGATGCCAAAGCGCAGCGGCACGCGATCGAGAAACGGCGGATCCGGCAGCGTCGCGCCCTGGCTCTTGTAGTAGGCCGCCACGTCGAACACCAGACGATACTGGCCCTCCTCCAGCGCCGCGCCTTCCAGCAGCGGCGCATCGGTGCGCCCATCGGCGTTGGTCTGCAGGCTCTTCAGCTTCTTCCAGCCCGCGCCCTGCCCTTGTCCCTCCCATACCGACAGCTCGATCGTCATGCCCGCGGCCGGCTTGCCGCTGGCGGTATCGAGCACATGGGTGGTGAGTTTGCCCATCTTATTTTTCCTCCACGATTTTATCCAGCCGGCCGCGCGCGATGTGGCCGATCTGTTCAAGCGCAGTCGCCTTCTCGGCCTGCACCGTGTTGCCGAGTCGCCGCAGCATGGCGGCCATGACGCTCTCGCGGCTGGCGTGCAGCTTTAGCGCCACGATGCACGGTATGCCGAAGCGCTGGCGATAGGTCCGGTTTAGCTCCTTAATCTGCTCGAGGTGGCTGCGGTCCAGATCCAGGAAGCCCAAACGTCCCTGCTCGGTGGAGGAGTCCGCCGTGAGCGCGCCCTTCACCGCTTCGCGGCCGGCAAGCTCCGGATGCGCGCGTATCAGGGCGAGCTGCTCTTCGGCGCTCGCTTCGGCAACCGCGTGCAGCATCGACGCGTGCAGCTGCTCCACCGAATCGAACGGCCGGCCGTGCCAGGCACGCTCGGCCACCCACGGCGAATGTTCGAATACGCCGCCGAAGCGCGCCACGAATTGCGCGAGCGTGAGGGCGTTTGCCTGCGGCAGATTCATGTGCCGCTTAGTATATTCTTGCCGCATGCCAGATCCGCGCAAAATCATGGACCGCTGCGATGCGCTCGCCCGCCACTCGGAACTTCCCGGCGGCCTGACGCGCGTGTTCCTGTCGCGCGAGCAGGCTGCGGCAAATGAGCTCGTGCTCGGCTGGATGCGCGAAGCGGGCATGGAAGCGCGCCTGGATGCCATCGGCAACGTGGTCGGCCGCTTTGAGGGCGCGCGGCCGGGAATGCCCTGCCTGATCCTCGGCTCGCACCTCGACACGGTACGCGACGCCGGAAAGTACGACGGCATGCTTGGCGTTGTAACTGCGATCGAATGTGTGGATTTTTTGAATTCAAGAAAAAAGAAACTTCCGTTTGCGATCGAGGTTGTGGGGTTCGCCGACGAAGAGGGCGTGCGCTTCGGCGCGACGCTCATCGGCAGCCGCGCGCTGGCCGGCAGCTTGCGCGAGGAGACGCTTGACTCGACCGACAAGGAGGGGATCAGCATGCGGGAGGCGCTGCGCGGATTCGGGCTCGATCCCGCGCGCATCGCGGAGGCGGCGCGCCAGCCGAAGGACGTGCTGGCCTACGCGGAACTCCACATCGAGCAGGGTCCGGTGCTCGAAGCGGAGGGGCTGCCGGTCGGAGTGGTAACCGCGATCAACGGCGCGACGCGCTTTGCGGTGGAGATCGACGGCACGGCGGGCCACGCCGGCACGGTCCCGATGAACTTGAGACGGGATGCCCTTGCCGCAGCCGCCGAATGCACGCTGGCGGTCGAGCGGTACTGCGCCGGCATTCCCGCCCTGGTCGGAACCGTGGGCAGGATGGAAGCGCTTCCCGGCGCGGTAAACGTGATCCCTGGCATGGCGAGATTCAGCATCGATATCCGGGCGCCCGAGGACGCGATGCGGATTGCCGCGGTCGAGCG
>JANNXB010000365.1:0-3310 GCA_031409355.1 Betaproteobacteria bacterium
TGCTTCACGCTTGCGGCCGCGCGCGTAGCCGTCGAGCAGGCGCGCCATGGTCAGAGTTACGTCGAGCACATGCTGGATATCGTGGTACTCGGTGTCGCAGGGGTGGAAATCCGGATGCTTGCCATGATAGAGCAGCGAAAGATCCTTGAACGCGCGCTCGATGGGCCGGACTTTGCCGCCAGGATACAGGTCGAGGTACAGGCGCAAAACCTCGTCGCCGACGTCAATAGGGTCGGTGGTGCGGACTCTGTCGGTGATGTCGAAGTCGCTGCGCCGCATGCTTGAAGAGCTAGAACCGGTAGTTCGCTCCTACCGTCCACAGTATGACATCGGCGGTGCCAAACTTCGATTCTTCGCCCACTTTGCGAACGGTTTAGTACTCGATGCGGAGGGCACCCGCAGGCGTGAACCGGTACTCCAGACCAACACCCCAGTGTGCGTTGAGCGTGCGCGCCGATTCGGCAGGTAGCGCGGTCAGGCCGCCACCGGGCTCGGTGGCGCTCGCCTTGACGTTGGTCAGCATGGCGCCAGCTTTCACCAGGCCCGACTAGCTACTGTAAACCGGCAGCCACACAACCGCGTCGGCGCCGTAGCCGTCGGCGCGGTAAGTGCGCCGCAATACGGTCGGGGCCGGCGCAGTGACACCTGCCGACAGGTCGAGCTGGCCGAAATTCCAGTAGCCCGCCTCCACCGAGATGTGGCGCGATGCGAGGTAGCCCAAGCAGGCCTTCCACGCAGCGTCGGTCCCGTTCGCGGTGACGGTGAAGGAGGTCGCCCCGGTGCCGCGGATAACCGCCTTGCTACGCTCGAAGTCCGTGTCGTAACCGGCGCGGCCAATGGCGCCTCCCACATACATCTCGCTCTGGCTCGCGCTGCCGCGATCCTGCGCGGGCGCAGGGCCCGCGCACAGCAATCCGAGCAGTGCGGCGAGTCCTTGCATCAAGGAACGATGATTCATATTGTCTCCAGCAACGCACGGGGCATTATTAAGGTCTAATATGAACAGTATTCCTTAACATTTTGATTTACAACATTAAATATATAAATAACCGTTTTCGGCCTCTTTGCCAAGCCGACCAAAGGCGAGTTCAATGGTCGGGTGGCCATCCCCGAGATTGTATTTTTATTATTTAAATCATACAGATAAAACGATCCTGCCAATCTTGACGACCGTATTGCGAGAAGACAACAACCCGAGGGTGGGAACCCGGGGTTACCAGAACTCCCAGCGGCCCGTCTGCAGCACCCAGAGGCCGAGCACGCCGTTGGTGACCGCGTGCGCGACGATGGGCACCCAGAGGTTCCCGGACCGCATGTAGAGCCAGTTGTACGCCGCTCCAGCCAGGGCGCCGGCGAACCAGCGGTCGTGCTCGAGAGCGAAGAGCGCCGTCGTGATCACAAACGCCCGCCAACCCACCTCGCGCGGCGCGAGCGACTGGAAATCGTGCCGCTCGATCCAGCGCAGCACCAGCGAACGCCAGAACAACTCCTCCATCATCGGCACGACGATCGCGAAACCCGCGAGGCGCAATATTGCCAAAGTCCAGTCGATGTCCCCCCCGGGCAGCAACGGCCTGAACCCCGGCGAGCGCGACAGCACCGCCCAGTCCTGATCGATGGCGATCCAGGCGACGAACACGGCGATGCCGCCGGCCACCCCCAGCACCCAGTCCACGGGCCGCGCCGGCGCCGGCCGGCGCAGCTCGGTATAGCCGCGCCAGAACCAGAGCAACACCAGGCCGACGACCGCGTTGCGCGCCAACACCAACCACGACGTGCGCAATTCGGCGCCCGCCACGGTCAATACCGCCGGCAGCGTCGAACCCAGTATCAGGAAGCCGATAAACAGCAGGAACGGCGCCGCACGCGCGATGACCGGATCGTCGCGCCAAAAAGCGCGCACCTCAGCGTCCCTTGCGGCGGAACGGCGCCGCCAGCGGCTCGCCAATGAAGATCCCCTGACCCGGCATCGCGACACTCTTCCAGTATGCCTCGATCAGCGTATCGCCTCGCAGGTAGTGACCAATCGCGATCGCCGGATGCGGAAACTTCTCCTGCAGATTGCAGGGCTCTACCACCGTACCATAGCTGCCGGTCGCGCCCGCCTCCAGCCAGCGCAGCGCGCTCATCTGACCGCTGTCTGTAAGCTGGCCGCCAAAAGAAGTCAGGTGGTCGGCAATAGCGCCCGGCACGAAACGCAGCGTGTCGAGCCCCTCCACGCGGTCTTTGCCGATGAAATAGAAAAGCACATCTTTCGCGTCTTTGAGCGCGTCCGCTTCCAGCACACGCGCACGGCGCCCGAGCAACTGCTGCGCCGGCGGATAGGAAACGCTACGAACATTCCTGGCGGCATCCGATGTGGAAAGCAGATATGCGACCCCGGAGGGCAGGGAGTCATCCGACCGAACGCCGCGATCAATCAATGCCTTGGCGCCTTCCAGCGAGGTTGCGGCGATCGCCATGGTCGGCCGCATTTTCAGTTGCTTGTAGGGCAAGCGGACAAGTGAGTTGAAGTACGGGCTCGGCCGCGTCGCCTTGCAGTCCTCGGCGCAGAATGCAGGGTCGAAGCCGAACGCGAATGCCGACGTCATCGACATGCATTCCACGCGGTAGGGAGCGGCCCAGGTCAGGGCATAGGCTTGAACCGCTGGCGCCGTCTGTTCTTCGACCAAAGCATGGACGGCGGCGAACTCCTTGCTGGCCAGCGTCGTTCTGCCCGGCGGGAATTCAACCTTGATCACGTTCGAGAACAGGATCTGGCGCCGCGCGGCGTAATACTTGCCGATCTCCACGCTCAGCGGGTCCGATAGGTTGACAATCAGCGCGAGCTGCGAGCGATCCAGCGCGCGCGCAGGCGGCGAGATCGCCGTGAAACCCATCAGGCAAGCAATGGCGCACGCACGCAATGCCGTGGAAAGATGGTCTGCTGAAGGCATCCCGGTCGCCAAGCTTCAAGCCTAACGCAAGCCGGCGCCAAAAAAAAACCCCGCCGAAGCGGGGTTTGGGTAAGCCGTTACCTAAGTCACGCAACAGCGAGCTTGCGCTGGCGCCGACGCGCCACGAAACCCAGCAGGCCAAGACCCGCGAGCAGCATGGCGTAGGTCTCCGGCTCGGGAATAGCCGAAACGGTGGGGACGTACCACCCGCTGTCGCCGTTGCTGCCGATGCTCTGTACGTGCAGCGCGAACTCGGGCGTCACGAAACCAGTCGGATTGACGAAGTTCGTGTACCAACTGACCGACTCTCCCGAGGTCAGGCGATTGCTCGCCCCCCCTCCCAGGGTTTCGCTGAAGTCGAAGTCAATCGAACT
>JANNXB010000366.1:0-1697 GCA_031409355.1 Betaproteobacteria bacterium
GCCGAAGATCCCCACCGTCATCACCAGCGGGATCACCACCTGCATGGTGGTGACGCCGAAGTTGCCGAGGCCGGCGTTCAGGCCCAGCGCCGTGCCCTGCAGCCGCTTGGGAAAGAAGGTGCTGATATTGGACATGGAACTGGCGAAATTGCCGCCGCCCACGCCGCACCACAGCGCCATCAGCTGGAAGGTCCACAGCGGCCAGTCCTTGTGCTGCAGCACGATGCCGGTGCCGATGGCGGGCGCGAGCAGCATGGCGGTAGTCAGGAAGATGGTGTTGCGGCCGCCCGCCAGCCGGATCAGGAAGGAAGCCGGGATGCGCATCGTCGCCCCGGAGATGCCTGCGATGGCGGTGAGCGTGAACAGCTCGGCCTGCGTGAACGGGAAGCCGAGGTTCATCATCTGCACCGTAATGATTCCCCACATGCCCCACACCGCGAACCCGCACAGCAGCGCGGGCACCGAGATCCACAGGTTGCGGTAGGCGATTTTCTTGCCCTGCGACTCCCAGAACGCCTTGTCCTCGGGATTCCAGTCGGTCAGCGTCTTGGCCATGTCAGGCTGCCTGGGGCACGCGGTTGGGGACGATTTCGGTCCAGTACATCCAGATGAGCGACACCAGGGTAATGCCCCACATCAGCATGAAGATCGAGCTCGCCACGCCGGTCAGGTCCACCAGCGCCCCGAACATGATCGGCAGCAGGAAGCCGCCCAGCCCGCCGACCAGGCCGACGATGCCGGAGATGACGCCGATGTTGTGCGAGTACTCGTCCGAGATGTACTTGAACACCGAGGCCTTGCCGATCGCCCAGGCGATGCCCATCAGGAACATGAGCACCGTGAACATCCAGACGTTGAGGCCGATGTGGAACGCGAGGTCACCCTTGGCGGTCTTGATGACGAGGTCGGTCTGCGGATACGACAGGAAGAAGAGGCAAACCCAGGAAACGAGCATCACCCACCAGGTCACCGGGTGCGCGCCCCAGCGATCCGACATCCAGCCGCCCATCGCGCGCAGCACGCCGCCGGGCAGCGAGAAGCAAGCCGCCAGCAGCGCCGCGCTCCTGATGTCGAAGCCGTACTCCGTGATGTAGTACTTGGTCATCCACAGCGACAGCGCGACGTAGCCGCCGAACACGATCGAGTAGTACTGGCACAGCTTCCAGACCTTCGGGTCCTTGAGTGCCGCGAGTTGCGCCTTCACTGTCACCGACCCGCCCTGCACGTGCGCCGGGTCCGTGTAGCTGAGCAGCCAGAACGCCAGCGCAGTCACCAGCATCGCGGCGGCGTAGACCTTCGGCACCATGCTCCAGCCCCAGGCGACGACGATCGCCGGCGCCACGAATTTGGTCAGCGCCGCACCGGAATTTCCGGCGCCGAAAATGCCCATCGCGAAGCCCTGCCGGCTCTTCTCGAACCAGCGCGCGCAGTAGGCGATGCCCACCGAGAACGAGCCGCCGGCCAGTCCGACGAACAGGCCGAGCACCAGGAAGTGCCAGTACTGCGTCGCCTCGCCGATCATCCAGATCGGCACCACCGTGCACAGCATGAGGAGAAAGAACACGATGCGGCCGCCGAACCTGTCGGTCCACATGCCCAGCGGCAACCGGATCAGCGAGCCGGTGAGCACCGGCGTCGCCGCCAGCAGGCCGAACTCGGTTTCATTCAGGCCGAGCGCCTTCTTGATCGGGATGCCG
>JANNXB010000367.1:0-1564 GCA_031409355.1 Betaproteobacteria bacterium
TCGCTCGCCTGGCTGAAGCCCTGGCGGCCGCATTCCTACCGCTACGCCGAGGAGCAGAGACTCATTGAACACTGGCTCACGCGCGTGCGCGATGCCGCGGCGCACAGCGTGCCTCTGGCGCTCGAGGTCGCGGAATGCGCGCGCCTCATCAAGGGCTACGGCGACACCCACCGCCGCGGCAAGGCCAATTTCCTGGCGATTCTCGACGCCCTTGTGGACCATCCCGCGACCGCAGACGCGGCCGCGCAGGCCAAGGCGATCCGCAAGGCGCGCGAGGCGGCGCTGGCTGATCCCGAGGGCAAGGCCCTGGGCGGCGCGCTCGGAAAGCCGGTCACTTGGCTGAAACCGGTGCGGGGCTGAATCCCTGCGGGGCTGATTCCCCGGGGTTGTTCCCTAGTCCGCGCGCAACCCGGTTTCCCGGATCAGGACGCGCATGCGCTCGTGCTCGCCCCGCAGCCGCCCGGCGAACGCCTCGGGCGAGAGCACCATCTCCTGCGCCGCGATCGCGCTGGCGCGCGCCTTCAGGTCGGCGGACTGCATCGCCTTGCCGATTTCGGCGTTCAACCTGCCTACCGCCTCCCTGGGCGTGCCTGCCGGCGCGTAGATCCCGAACACGGTATCCGCGTCGAACTCGACGCCGACGACCTCCGCGACGGTCGGCACATCGGGGTAGGCGGGATGGCGCTTCGGGCTGCCGACGGCGAGCAGCTTGAGCTTGCCGACTTTCGAGTGTTGCAGACCGATGCCGGGGTCGAACATGAAATCCAGCTGGCCGGCGAGCAAGTCCGTGAGCGCGGGGGCCGCGCCCTTGTAGGGCACATGCGTCGTCTGGACCTTGGCGGCGCGATTGAACATTTCGCCCGCGAGATGGGGCGAGCTGCCGTTGCCGGGCGAGCCGTAGTTCAGCTTGCCCGGATTGGCGCGCAGGTGGGCGATGAACTCGGCCAGCGAATTCACCGCGATCGCCGGCTTGACCTGCAGGAACACCGCCACCGAGGCGACCGGCGCCACCGGCTCGAGGGTCTTCATCGGGTCGTAGCCGAGGTTCGCGTAGAGCAGGCCGTTCAGCGCGATCGCGCCCCCCGACGACATCAGAATCGTATGGCCGTCGGGCGCGGCCTTCGAGACCTCGGCGGCGCCGATCGAACCGTTGGCGCCCGGCCGGTTCTCGACAACGAAGGGCTGGCCGAGGCTTTCCTGCAGCTTCGCCCCGACCGCGCGGCCGAGCTGGTCGGCGGCGCCGCCCGGCGGGAAATTCACGACCATCCGGACGGGCTTCGACGGATAGCCCTGGGCCGACGCCTGCAGGGCCGCAGCCAGGAAGAGAATCGAAAGGAGTGCCCGGATCATTGGTTTCTCCATGTCGGTCAGGACGGGACCTTTACCAGAATCGTAACGCCGCGGCACTGTACGGACTGTCCGGCGCGAATCTTGGCGGTCTTGCGGCTCTCGGGCTGGCCATCAACCATCACCTCCCCTGCAGCCACAATACGCTTGCCGCCGCCGCCGCTCTCGGCGATGCCCGTGAGTTTCAGCAACTGGCACAGTTCGACGTGCGGTCGGC
>JANNXB010000368.1:0-8022 GCA_031409355.1 Betaproteobacteria bacterium
ACGTAGCAGGGCGTGCCGAACCGGCGCGCGATCTCCTCGAGCGATACCTGTTCGGCGCAGAGTGCGCCGGCGCGATAGGCGAAAGCCATCGGGGCCTACTTCTTGGCGCCGCCGGCGCTCTCGTCCTCGCGAGCGTCCTTGGGATACGGCAGCGGCGTGTAGGGCTCGGGTTTTGGCGGCCTCACCCCGGGAGGGGGATTTTCGCGCAGGTACAGGCCCCCCTTCTGGCCGCAGCCGGCGGCAAGCACGAGAAGCGACAAAAGAAGCAGGGCGGGACGCATCACGACAATGAACGGCGCCTAAAATGACGATGTTAGCAGGATCGAACGCGATGACCGAGAGCGAGTTTGAGACCCTTGCAGGCGCGGCGCTGGTGGCGCTGGAGAGCGCATTCGAGACGAGTGCGCCGGACGCCGCTGTCCAGAGCAAGGGGGAAGGCTTGATCGAGATCGAATTCGAGGACGGCTCGAAAATGGTGATCAACCGGCACACCGCCGCGCGCGAGATCTGGGTGGCCGCGAAGGAGGGCGGGTTCCATTTTCGCCACGACGGAACGGCATGGCGCGATACGCGCGGCGGTGCCGAGTTGTTTGCAGCAGTCTCACGGCTTGCGTCGCAGCAGGCCGGCGCCCCAGTAGTTCTGAGCGCGCCCTAGCCCTTCGGAATTTCCGGACGTTCGGGCCGCACTGCCGGCGCGGCTGGCGCGGCTGGCGCGACAGGTACCGCTGGAGCCGCGTCTTCCTTCGGCGGGGCGAACTCCCGGTAGTAGAACTCGGAGCCGCTTCGCGCTTCGGGTGGGGCAGCCGGGTCGGCGCCGGTTTTCGCGGACACCATGCCTTCGGGCACGGCGCGCTGCGCTTCTGGCACGCCCTTCAGGGCCCGTGCCATGTAGTCGATCCAGATCGGCAGCGCCACGCGCCCGCCCGTCTGGTTTTTGCCGAGCGACTTGGGCTGGTCGAATCCAACCCAGGCGATGCCGACCAGATCCGGCTGGTAGCCGCAGAACCATCCGTCCACGAAATCGTTGGTCGTGCCGGTCTTGCCGGCGATGTCGCGCCGCCCGAGCTTGCTGGCGCTCGCCGCGGTACCGTAGCGCGTCACGTCCTGCAGCATCGAATCCATCGTGAATGCATTGCGCGCGTCGATGACGCGCAATGTTTCGTCCCCGGCGCGCGGCGGATGTGCCGTGCCAAGCTGGTTGCCGCGGTCATCGACGATCTTCTGGATGAAATGCGGTTGGACCAGGAAGCCGCCATTGGCGAAGACCGCGTAGCCCCGGGCCATCTGCAGCAGCGTCACCGAGCCCGCACCCAATGCCATCGTGAGATAGGGCGGATGCTTGTCGGCGTCGAAGCCGAAACGCGTCACGTAATCCTGCGCGTATTTCGGGTCGATGCTCTGCAGGATGCGGATCGACACCATGTTCTTGGATTTCGCGAGCGCGGTGCGCATGCGCAGCGGGCCCTCGAACTTGCCGTCGTAGTTCTTCGGCTCCCAGCGCTGGCTGCCGGTGACTTCAGCCTCGATCACGATCGGTTCGTCCGCGATCACGGTGGCCGGCGTAAATCCCTTCTCCAGCGATGCGGAATAGATGAACGGTTTGAACGATGAGCCCGGCTGGCGCCAGGCCTGGGTGATGTGGTTGAACTTGCTGCGGTTGAAGTCGAAACCGCCGACCAGGGCCCGGATCGCGCCATTGTTCGGGTCGAGCGACACGAACGCCGCTTCCGCCTCCGGCAGCTGCAGGACCTGCCAGTGCAGTTTCTCATCTTTCTGCAGCCGGATTACGGCGCCGCGCCGGATGCGCCGCTGCAGGGCGACTTTGTCTTCCAGGGCGCGCGCCGCGAAACGCAGGCCATCGCCCGATACGGTGGCCAGCTCGCCGCTCCTTAGAACCACCTGGATCTCCTTCGGGCCCGCTCTTAGCACCAGCGCCGCCTTGAGGTCGTCGACATCGGGATGCTCGGCCAGGGCTTCGTCGTAGTCGTCTTCCGTCGCACCGGCCGCCAGTTCGACAAAGGCCTCCGGTCCCCGATAGCCCTGGCTTCGGTCGTAGTTGAGAAGTCCGCGCCTGACCGCCTCATAGGCCGCTTCCTGGTCGGCTTTTCGAATCGTGGTGTAAACGCGAAAACCCTTCGTATAGGCTTCCTCGGGATACTGGTCAAAAACTGCCTGACGCACCATTTCGGCTAGGAATTCCCCGTGCAGCCCAGCAAAATTGTCGACCTCGCGACGCACATGGAGGGGGGCCTTGGCTGCGTCCGCTTGCTGCTGCTCGCTGATATGGCCCAATTCCTTCATGCGGCGCAGCACGTAGTGCTGACGTAGGCGCGCACGTTGCGGATTAGCAACAGGGTTGTAGGCGGAAGGCGCTTTGGGGAGGCCGGCGAGCATCGCCGCCTCCGCCAGGGTCAGCTTGTCGAGAGATTTGCCGAAGTAGATCTGCGATGCCGCCGCAAACCCGTACGCGCGCTGGCCCAGGTAGATCTGGTTGACGTAGAGCTCGAGGATCTGGTCCTTCTCCAGGTTGCTTTCGATCTTGAACGCCAGAAGCGCTTCAAAGAGCTTGCGCGTGAGCGTTTTCTCCGAGGAAAGGAAGAAATTCCGGGCCACCTGCATGGTGATCGTGCTCGCACCCTGCTTGCGCCCTCCCTGCGTAAGGTTGGCGTAGGCCGCGCGAGCGACACCGAGGTAGTCGATGCCCGCATGCTGGTAGAAACGTTCGTCCTCGGCGGCGAGGATCGCGTGCTTGAGTTGCTCCGGGACCGCTTTGATCGAAACGAGCGAGCGGCGCTCCTCGCCGAATTCACCGATCTGCGCACCCTCTGCGGTGTAGACCCGCATGGGTATTTTCGGTTGATAATCCGTAAGTACTTCAAGCGAAGGCAGATTCGGATAGGTAAGCGCAATGACCAAGGCAGCCAGAAATGCACCTGCCGCCGCCAAGCCCCCGAATAGGATCAACGGGAATGCCAAAAAGCGAAGCCAAATCAAAGGGGTTACGCTAACTTTTGGGAAAAGTTGCACGCGGCCGGGGACACGGCGCATTATAGACTTCTCCATTCGTGGAAGATTCACTAGACACTAGGGATAGTTGTTGCTAGCATCTCACGCAAATTCTACGTATCGCGCCTAACAGTCCGATGCGAAAAGGAAAAAAGCAATGAAGCTCGACTTCCTCAAGGCGAAAGCGCCGCCGTTGTTCGGGCTGGACATCAGCTCGTCTTCGGTGAAGATGCTTGAGATTGTGGAAGCCGGCAAAGGGGCCTACCGGGTCGAGCGCTACATCATCGAGGCGCTGCCGAAGGACGCGGTGGTTGACGGCAATATCAACATCATCGAGACGGTCGCCGACGCGGTGGCGCGCGGCTACAAGAGGCTTGCGACGCGCACCAAGCACGTCGCCATGGCGGTGCCCTCGGGCGCCGTGATTACCAAGAAAATCATCGTTCAGGCCGGCCTGCGCGAGGATGAACTCGAACAGCATGTCGAGGGCGAGGCCAACCAGTACATTCCGTTCGCGCTCGAAGAGGTGAATCTGGACTTCCAGGTCATCGGGCCCTCGCCCTCGAATCCGGAAGAGGTGGAAGTTCTGATCGCCGCCACCCGCAAGGAGAAGGTATCCGATCGCTTCGCGGTGGCGGAAACCGCGGGTCTCAAGCCGTTGGTCATCGATGTCGAGTCGTTCGCGCAGATGTCCGCGCTGGGTCTGGTGATCAACCAGCTCCCCGGCGGCGGCAAGGAACAGAACGTCGCCATCGTCGACGTCGGCGCGAACGTCATGCAGATCACCGTGGTGCGCAACGATCAGTCGGTGTACACGCGCGAGCAGGCGTTTGGCGGCAACCAGTTGACCGCGGACATCGTCGCGCGCTACGGCATGAGTCCGGAGGAAGCCGAGAACGCGAAGCGCTCCGGCGGCCTGCCCGATGATTTCGAGGCCGAGGTCCTGCGGCCGTTCATGGAGAACCTGTCGCAGGAAGTGCAGAGGGCGCTGCAGTTCTTCTTTACCTCGACTTCCTACAATACGGTCGACCATATCCTGCTGGCGGGCGGCTCCGCCGTGATCCCCGGCCTGGAGGAGATCGTGCATACGCGCACCCAGGTACCGACCCTGGTCGCGAATCCCTTTGGCGCGATGCAGACCTCGCCGCGCATTCAGCTCAAGCGCCTGATGCAGGATGCGCCGTCGCTGATCGTGGCCTGCGGCCTGGCGATGCGGAGGTTTGACCCCGTATGAGCGGCAAGATCAATCTACTTCCGCACCGCGAAGAGCGGCGCAAGCGCGCACGCACGCATTTCGCCGTCCTCGGCGGGATGACCGCGGCGCTCGGACTGGTGATCGTCGCGGGCGGCTGGTTCATCTATCAGCAGCGCATCGACCACCAGGCGGACCGCAACAAGTTCATGAAATCCGAGATCGCCAAGCTGGACAAGGAGATCGACGAGATCAAGGAAGTGAAGGACAAGATCTCCGCGCTGCTCGCGCGCAAGCAGGTGATCGAGACCTTGCAGGCCGACCGCGTCCAGTCCGTCTACCTGCTTGACGAGCTGGTGCGGCAGATGCCCGAAGGAGTGTTCCTGCGGACCCTCAGGCAGCGGGGCTCGGGCGTCGAAATATTCGGTTACGCGCAATCCAACGCGCGCGTCTCGACGCTGATGCGCAACATCGAGTCGTCGCCCTGGCTGTCGAATCCCAACCTGGTCGAGATCAAGGCGGTGACCCTGGGCAAGATGCGGATCTCCGAATTCAACATGAGGCTGGCGCTGAAGCGGCCCACCGTCGGCGGCTCGAAGGACGGCGCCAAGGATGCGGCCAAAGACGCACCGGCGAAGAAGGGATAGTCATGGCGATCAACTTCAATCAGATCGTTGATGACTTCAAGCACACCAACTGGAAGGATCCCGGTACCTGGACGATTGCGCCGAAGATCGTGGTGCTGGTGGCGCTGCTTGTGGCGCTTCCGGTGGCCGGCTTCTTCCTCGTCTGGCAGGACCAGATCGATGAGATCGACAAGGGTCTCGCGCAGGAAGAAGTCCTGAAGAAGGACTACCTCGCGAAAAAGACCCAGGCCATCAACCTCGACCTGCACCGGCAGCAGTTGCGCGAGATCGACACGCAATTCGGCGCGCTGCTAAAGCAGTTGCCGAACAAATCGCAGATGGACGCCTTGCTGGTGGACATCAACCAGTCCGGCCTGTCGCGCGGTTTGCAGTTCGAGTTGTTCAGGCCGGCGGCCACGGAGGCGGCGCGGGAGTTCTATTCGGAGCTGCCGATCTCGGTAAGGGTGACCGGCACCTACCACGACATGGGCGCGTTTGCCGCCGATGTCGGCCAGCTGCCCCGCATCGTGACGCTGAACGACCTCACGATAGAAGCGGGCAAGGATGGGAACCTGACAATGGACGCGACCGCGCGCACGTTCCGCTACCTCGACGACGGGGAAGTCGCAGCGCAACGCAAGGCGACCGCTGGCGCGAAGAAGGGACCGGCGGCACCGGCCAAGAAATGAGAAACCTACCTACCTTAGGGGTCGCAGCAGCCGTCGCGAGCGCGATGCTGCTCGCTGCCTGCGGCGGCGAAGAGCAGAGCGAACTGCGCCAGGAACTCGCGGCGATGACCAAGGATCTGCGTGGCAGGGTCGACCCCTTGCCGCAGGTGAAGTCGTTCGAGCCCGTGCCTTACAAGGGCGAGAGCATGGTCGATCCGTTCGTTCCCGGCCGCATCGTCGTGACGCAGGCCGCCGCTGGTGGCGGCGGCGGCGGCGGTGTGCAGCCCGACCTGAATCGGCCCAAGGAACCACTCGAGTCCTTTCCCATGGAGTCAATACAAATGGTGGGCACGCTCAGCCAGAACAAGGACATGTACGCGCTGGTCAGAGCGGGCGCCAGCCTGTTTCGCGTTAGGAAAGGCAATTACATGGGCCCGAACTTTGGCGTAATCACAGGTATCGACGAGAGCCAGATCAACATCAAGGAAGTGGTCCAGGACAGCGGCGGGGATTGGGTGGAGCGCAGCACTTCGCTGCAGATGCAGGGAGGCGGGAAATGAACATGTTCAATAAAACAGGAAAAATGTGGGTCTTGCTTGCCGCTGGATTCGCCTGGACCGGGCTCGCGTTCGCCCAGGCCAACAGCATCGAGGCCTTCGATGTGGCGCAGCAGGGCGGCAACGTCGTGGTGCGGATCACCACCAAGGAGCCGCTCAAGTCCGCGCCCCCCAGCTTCACGGTCGCGAATCCGGCGCGCATCGTGTTCGATTTCGCGGGCACCAGCAACGCACTCGGGCGCAATGCGCAGGAAGTCAGCCAGGGTGAATTGCGCAGCATGAACCTGGTGCAGGGTTCAGATCGCACGCGCCTCGTGCTCAACCTGCGTCGCACGGTTGCCCACCAGGTCGTGCTCGATGGCAGGAACATCGTGGTGACACTTGCGCCCGCAACGGCTGCGTCCGGCGCCGCAGGCGGCGCGGCGTCCAACTTCGCCGAAGGCAAGGCCGACATCAAGCACGCTGTCCGCGAAGTGGACTTCCGCCGCGGCCCGGCGGGCGAAGGTCGGGTCCTGATCGACCTGACCGACAGCTCTACCGGTATCGATATCCGGCAGCAAGGCCAGAACATCGTCGTCGAATTTCTGAAAACCACGCTGCCTGAGAGCATGCGGCGGAGGCTGGACGTGGTGGACTTCGCCACCCCGGTTCAGACCGTCAGCGCGTTCCAGCAGGGCGAGAACGTGCGTATGGTGATCGAAGCCAAGGGGCAGTGGGAGCACAATGCCTACCAGTCCGACACGCAGTTCGTGGTCGAGGTAAAGGCGGTAACGCAGGATTCGAAGGGAGCGCAGCGCGGCCGTTACACGGGCGAAAAGCTGTCGCTGAACTTCCAGAACGTTGAAGTCAGGGCCGTACTCAACGTAATTGCCGATTTCACCGACCTGAACGTCATCACCAGCGACACGGTCGCGGGAAACATCACCTTGCGTCTGAAGGATGTTCCCTGGGACCAGGCGCTCGACATCATTCTTCAGACCCGCGGCCTGGACATGCGCAAGTCGGGCAACGTCATCTGGATCGCGCCGCGTGACGAACTCGCGACCCGCGAAAAGCTCGCGCTGGAGGCGCAATCGCAGATCAGCGAGCTCGAACAGACCCGCACCGAGTCTTTCCAGATCAACTATCAGAAGGCAGCCGACGTGCAGAAACTGCTTTCGGACGCGACGCAGCGCATTCTGTCCAAGCGCGGCAGCGCGGTGGTGGATACGCGAACCAACCAGCTGTTTGTGCAGGACACGCCGACCCGGCTCGAGGAAGTGCGCAAGCTGATCGCCAAGATCGACGTGCCGGTGCGCCAGGTCATGATCGAGGCGCGCATCGTCGAGGCGAGCGACAACTTCAGCAAGAATCTCGGCGCGCGGCTGGGCTACAACGAGATCATGACCAATTCGCCGCGAGGCAACAGCCTGTTCGGCACGAACAATAATCGCTTCGCGGTCGGCACAGGCTCGTCTGGACAGGCGCTGGGTAATGCCGATACAGGCAGCGTAGGCGGCACACAGGGCCTTGGCGCAGGGACCCCCGGTGGGATGTTCGTCAACATGCCTGCTGCGGGCGCGGGTGGGTTCAACGCCGGCGCGATATCGCTCATCCTGTTCAATGCGGGCCTGACCAAATTCATCAACCTCGAGATCTCGGCGTCGGAAGCCGACCAGAAATTGAAGACCATCTCCAGCCCGCGGGTGCTTACCGCGGACCAAGTCGAGGCGATCGTCGAGCAGGGCATTGAAATCCCGTACCAGCAGGCGACGTCTTCGGGCGCGACCAGCGTCTCGTTCCGCAAGGCCAACCTGTCGCTCAAGGTGAAGCCGCAGATCACGCCCGACGGTAACGTCATCATGACGCTGGACGTGAACAAGGACATTCCAGGAGCGGTCACGGCGGCCGGCGTGCAGATCAGCACCAAGCACATCAAGACTGAGGTGCTGGTAGAGAACGGCGGCACGGTCGTGATCGGCGGCATTTACGAG
>JANNXB010000369.1:0-3424 GCA_031409355.1 Betaproteobacteria bacterium
AGTGGACTCGCGCTCGCAGGTGCCCTCGGAATACGTGCGCAACGGCGAAATCACGCTGAACGTCGCGCCCAGCGCCGTGCACAAGCTGCAGATGGGAAACGAGTTGATCGAATTCTCGGCGCGTTTCGCCGGCGTCGCGCGGCAGATATCGGTTCCCGTTGCCGGCGTCTATGCCCTCTACGCGCGCGAAACCGGCCACGGCATGACCTTCGAAGTCGACGTCGCCACCCCTGCGGTGCAGAGCGGCGCGGACAAGGAACCGTCGGGCAAGACCGGTCCTTCCAACGAACCCGGCCCCGCCGCGCTCCCCGTGCCCACGGCTGTGCCCGCTTCGGCGCCCACAGAACCCACCAAACCCACCGGCGGCAAGCCGCAACTGCGCCGCATCAAGTAGTAGACTTTCCCGCAGGGCCGGCTTAGCTCAGTTGGTAGAGCAACGGTTTTGTAAACCGAAGGTCGGCGGTTCGATCCCGTCAGCCGGCACCAGCCTTTTGTTCCCGATTGACCTGGTAATGCATGTGCATTACCATAGCGCCTCCGTCTCATTCTTCGGTCCCCGCCATGCGCGCCACGTTCGAGCTTGAATCCACCCTTACCGACCGCTACCAGACCACCGTGCCGGGCTCGGTGCGGCGCGCGCTTCGGCTCGGAAAACGCGACAAGATCCGTTACCTCGTGCAAGGCGACGGCACCGTGGTGCTGACCCGGGGTGGCGCAGCGGGCGAGGACGACCCGGTGCTCGCCGGATTCCTTCAGTTTCTCGCGAGCGATCTGGCTTCTCGCCCTGGCCGGGTCCGGGCGTTTGACCGGAAACTCGCGACACGCCTTCGGTCGCTGGTAAGGGGCGTCAAGGTCAAGCTCGACGAGCCGCTCGATCCCGCGGACGAGTGACGGGGCGCGGCGCGCCCGGTGAGGCCCGATTCGCGATCGGAAGATCCACCACTGGTGGTCAATGGCTGGACGCTGTTCGCCCACCCCTTGTTTCTCGACCAGGTGGAGAATCTAGCCGCGCAGGTCGAGCGTCTGAAGGCGCGCTATCCGGCCGGCTACCGTGGCAAGAACGCGACCAAACGGCTCGCGGCGATCGTGAAGCTTGCGCTGGAGGTTATCCCGCAGGACCCGGCGCGCGCCGAGTACCGGCAGGGCGATACGCTGGGCGCGGCCCGCAGGCACTGGTTTCGCGCGAAATTCTTCCAGCAGTACCGCCTGTTCTTCCGCTTCCACCAAGCCTCGCGCATCATCGTCTATGCCTGGGTCAACGACGCGGACACCCGGCGCGCCTACGAAAGCGCCGACGACGCCTACCGCGTGTTCCGGCGCATGCTGGAGAGCGGACACCCGCCCGAGGACTGGAACGCGCTGCTCACCGAGGCGAACAAGGAGATGCGGCGCATGCGGGCTATTGCCCGGCGCGGCCAGCCTTGAGCCGGACGCGCGCCCCCTATTCAGTCTTCATTGAGTTTGTACGAGAGCAACTCTTCGCTGAGCTGACCTTTCGGAATTATGACGAGCAATTTCACCCAACGTCTGACTTCGGGGCGTACCAGACTGTGCCTAGCTGAGGATTGCTGTTGCGTCCATCGGAAGATCGGGAATCATCCGGACGATCAGACCGAGACGACGTCCAATCCCATCGCCTTTGCGCCGGCAGCCATCGTTTCATCCAGGCACAATATGCCCTGTACCTTGCTCGCCTCCGCGATCGCAAGGTGCAGCGCGTCGCCGGCACGAAGCTTCAGATTCACGTTGCCCGCGAGATCGGCCGCGCGGCGGAACTCCGCCCGCTGCGGGACGGCGATCGAGCAATGATCCCGCGCAAAGCCGAGGAAGCGCGCCCGCGCCTGCTTCGCCATCGCGGACGTGATCTCGCCGGTGCGCGCCTTGATCGCCGCCGCGCTCGAAAACTCCGTGATCGACCATTCACTGATCACCAGGCGCCCGCCGGAGGTTTCGAGCCACGCCAGGACCGCATCGCTCTTGGGCTCGCGAACGAAGGCCGGGACGAGTGCGCTGGTGTCGATGTAAACCATCAGTAGCGCGCGATCCGGCGCAACTCTCCGACCACCGGCGCGGTGATCTTCTGGCGCGCGAGAAATTCCCGCATGCGGCGGACATCCGCCTTGCCGACCGCGCGTGCCCCGGTGCTCAGGATCAGCCGTCCGTCCGCGGCAATCTCGCCAATCAGCGTATCGCCCTCGCCGATGCCAAGCCGCTTCGCCGAGCGCGCCGGCAGGCGCACCGCCAGGCTGTTGCCCCACTTCGCCACCAGCAGCCCGACGCGGTCGCCGTCAACCTCTGGTTTCATCGTCATGCCTCGATGTATAGCCATGTAGATCCATAGTAGCTGGGCCACCGGTGCAGGTCAAGCCGCGGCCTTGTCTTCATTCAGCTTGTACCGGAGCAGCTCTTCAGTGCGCGTCGATTTCGGCAAGTCAAATTGATATTTGACCCAGCGCCTGACTTCGGGCTCATACCAAAGGACAGCCCGAATCGGGAAAGGCGGAGTGCCGTCGAAGCTCTCGGTAGCGCCTTCCGTCTCCACCTTCATTGCTCGGAACTTTCCCGCGGGAACCTCAACGATGTCCCAACCGACAACTTTCGCCTTCCATTTTGTGGAGCTGAAAACGTTGGTTTCCCGTGGCCGCACGCTCTCGTACGTCCATTCGTACGCGTCGCCTGGACGCATTGGAAAGCGGAAGAATCCGCCGTGGGGCCGATATATGAGACCCGCGTAGGAAGTTACAGGATTCCATTCCCGGGTCCATGAGGAGTCGTACTCCTTGGAGTCGCCCTTGCGCGTGGATACGGCGAGCACCAGCTTCTCGTCGACAAAAGTGACACGCGTCTCGTGCTCATGAGTGCCGGGGGCAAGGACATTAGTGCTCCGATAAGTCCAGCTATCGCCCACCCTGATCTCGGGCTTGACGACGCGCTCGTCGGTTTGAGCGGCGCTAAGCGCAGGCAACGTCGCCAGCAGCAAAGCGGCAAGGAGTCGCGTCATGCGATGTCTCGGGAAGGGACAAAAGATCGGCATAGTTCCCGCAGGTGGTTGCGCTCGGTAGCAGCGAGGCCGTCGGGATCAAATCGGTAGCGCTGGTGCAGACGCAAGGCTTCGCGAAGCTGCTGCAGCTTCTGTGCGGGGAGACCAGAAGCAACGCGATGCAGCCAAGCGGCATTGGTCTCGCCGAGATCGCGCGGTGCGAGGGATTTTTCCACCGCGTAGAACTCCGAGTCTTCGCCGGGATAGGGCAGGCGCTCGGTGCCGGATCCGGCGTTTTCCTTTCGCGCAATGCGCCGGCCGCCGAACATGCGCCAGCCGAGGATCAGGGCGAGGACCACGAGCACGCCGTACCAGGCATCGTTCGCCTTGAACTCCTCGCGCATGGTCCAGCGGAATCCGGCCCAGCGCGCGAGGTCGGCGAGG
>JANNXB010000370.1:0-1851 GCA_031409355.1 Betaproteobacteria bacterium
CCGGTCCTGGACCACGAGCGCGGCTATTTCCTGGCTCCGATGCTCAAAGGCGTGCGGCTCACGACCGGCGCGGAATTCGCCAACCGCGACGCGCCTCCCACGCCGGTGCAGCTGGCCCGCGCCGAACCCATTGCAAAGGAGTTCTTCCCTCTGGGCGAGCGGCTCGATGCCGAACCTTGGATGGGCAACCGGCCCTGCACGCCCGACATGATGCCGATCATCGGCCCGGCCCATCGCCACCGGAACCTCACCTTCGCCTTCGGCCACGCCCACCACGGCCTGACCCTGGGCCCGGTGACAGGGCGCCTGATTGGCGAGATGATGTCCGGCGAAACGCCGTTCGTGGACCCAATGCCGTATCGGGCCGATCGATTCTGAAGGGGAGAGGGACATGAAGAAGACCTTGGCTTTGCTTGCACTGCTTTTCATCGCTTCCTGCGCCAGCAGTCCTGAACGCTCCGGCGTGCCCCAGTACAAGGTCGATCCCTTCTGGCCCAAGCCGCTGCCGGGCAACTGGATGCTCGGCCAGGTCGCGGCGGTCGCCGTGGACAAGCAGGACAACGTCTGGGTCCTGCACCGGCCGACGTCCCTGCTCGACGACGAGAAGGGCGCGCAGAAGAATCCGCCGGAAACGAAGTGCTGCACCGCGGCGCCCGCGGTGTTGCAGTTCGACAGCGCCGGCAACCTGCTGCGCAGCTGGGGCGGCAAGGGCGCGGGCTACGACTGGTTCGAGAGCGAGCACGGCATCGCCGTGGACGACGCCGGCAACGTCTGGATCGGCGGCAACAGCCCGAAGGATCACCACGTCGTGCAGTTCACGCCCGAGGGCAGGTTCATCAAGCAGCTCGGCAAGCCCGGCAAGTCCGAGGGCTCGAACAGCACCACGCAGCTCGGCCGGCCGGCGCAGATCCAGGTCGATGCCGCCGCCAACGAGCTCTACGTTGCCGACGGCTACGGCAACCGGCGCATCGTCGTGTTCGACGCGAACACTTTCGCCTACAAGCGCCACTGGGGCGCCTACGGCGAACGGCCGCACGACGAAAAGATTCCGGCCTACGACCCGAAGCTGCCCCTGATGCGCTCGTTCCAGAACCCGGTGCACTGCGTGCGCCTTTCGAACGACGGCTTGGTGTACGTCTGCGACCGGCAGAACGACCGCGTGCAGGTGTTCGAGAAGAGCGGCAAGTTCGTGCGCGAATTCCGGATCGAACCCGAGACCCTGCAGAACGGCTCGGTGTGGGACCTCGTGTTCACCGAGGACCGCGCGCAGAAGTACATGATCATCGCCAACGGCGCGAGCGGCCACCTGGTGGTCGCCGAGCGCGACACCGGCAAGGTCGTATCCACCTTCAGCCGTCCCGGCCGCATGGCGGGCGAACTGCGCTGGGTGCACAGCCTCGCCATCGACTCGAAGGGCAGCGTGTATACCGCCGAGGTGGGCTTCGGCCGGCGCGCGCAGAAGTTCGTTCGCCAGTAGGCATGTTCTCCGGCAAAGTCATCGCCATCACCGGCGCTTCCGAAGGCATCGGGGCCGAGCTCGCGCGCCGGGTAGCGGGCAAGAACGTCTGGCTCGCCCTGGCCGCGCGCAACCTGGAGAAGCTGGAGGCGGTGGCGGCCGATTGCCGCTCGCGCGGCGCCGAGGCGCTCGCCATCCGCTGCGACGTCGGCGCCGAGGTCGATTGCCGGCACTTCATCGAGGAAGCCGCGCGCAAGTACAGCTCGCTCGACATCCTCGTCAACAACGCCGGCGTCTCCGGCCACGCGCGCTTCGAGGAGGTGACCGACTTCGGCTGGTACGAAGACATGATGCGCGTGAACTACATGGGCAGCCTGTACTGCACGCGCTACGCC
>JANNXB010000371.1:0-3755 GCA_031409355.1 Betaproteobacteria bacterium
AATGCGCGATGTCGCAAGCACCGCGGAAACGCTGGCGGCGCTGCGGCGCCTGGGCGTGCATGTCTCGATCGACGACTTCGGCAGCGGCTATTCCTCGCTGCTTTACCTGCATAAATTCGCTGTGGACGCGATAAAGATCGACCGTTCCTTTGTCGAGAGCATCGGCGTCGACCTGCAGGGCGAGGCCATCTGCGATGCCGTCCTGAGGCTGGGCCAGGCGCTGGGCACGCGCGTGATCGCCGAAGGTGTCGAAACCGAAGCGCAACTCGATTTCCTGCGCCGGCGCAGGTGCGACGAAGTCCAGGGTTACCTGATCGGAAAACCGGTGGTTGCCGCGGAGTTCGAGAGGGCGTGGATCCTGGAGCGTGCTGCGGCATGAGCCTGCTCGCGCCGCACGGTCACTTGCGCGCGTCGTTCAGCGTCCAGTCGTAGTCGAGGAACGAGAGCGGCGCTTTTCCTTCGGTGACCAGCTTCTGGTGGTCCGGGTTGTCGGAGAGGAGCTTCGCGTAGGCCGCGAAGTATTTTTCCCTCGACGCGATGCCCTGGTAGCCGCTCGTCCAGTCTTCCTTGAACCAGTCGAAGATTTTCGACAGCTCCAGTTTCCCTTGCGTGCCCACGCGGTTGCGCGAGCGATCGGACAGGAAACGCACCGCCTGCTGCTCGAGCTGCGCTTCGAGGCGTTCCGCGACGTACGCCTCCTCGCGCAGCATCGGGCAGCCGATCGAAGCGCAGTTGAGCGCGTAATGCACGCGCGGCTCGTTGTAGCCGCCGGGCTTGCGCAGGATTTCGTGCTCGAGCTGGTCGAGATACGCGTCCTGACCGAGGAGCTTGAAGAACTTCTTCTTCCAGCGGTTGTTGAACAGATCGCTGCCGATATCCTTGATGGACTTCACCGGGTAGTTCGCCAGGATCAGCTCGATCGTGAACGCGTTGTAGGCGTTGATGAGGAACGCCATCTGCTGCGCGCGCGGCCAGGCCTTGAACTCCGCCTCGGGCACGCTGGAAAGGGAATTCAGGTAGGCCGTGAGAACGGTGCGATCCTTGGCGAATTCCGCGTAACGGACTTGCGATGCGCTGCCGTTGGATATGAGCACGACATGCTTTTTCACCAGTCCGTCCCATGCCTTGTGCGAGTGGTCGAAGCCCTGGCCGAATGCCGCGCCGGCAATTCCGACCAGCAGGGCGGCCAGCCACCTCACCGTCGCACGTCCGGCAGGCGCACCCGTATTGAGTTGCCGTCGTAACCCTTGGGTTTGTGGCGTGCGCGGACCACCACTTCGGCAATGTCGGCGGGTATGCGTACGCCGTAGAGGTCGCGGGTGAACGGCTGCTCGGTCTTGTGCGGATGGAGAAGAATCCTCCTTCCAAGGACCTTTCCGTCGGGCGCGCTGCGGCGGACCTTGACGTCCACCACGTCGGCTTCGCCCGCATGGGCGAGCGATACCGCAAGCGCCAGCAGCAGGAAGGCGAGCCGCCGCCCATACAGTAAGGTGTTCAATAGCGCGTGGTGAGATCGTTCAGCCATTCCGGATAGATTCCGACGACCCGGAATTCAAGGGATTTGTCGAACCCGCTCAGGATTGCAATTCCCAGCAGCACCAGGATGATTCCAAGAACGGATTTTCCCAGCTTGCCCGCCGAGAGCATGCGGCCGCGCAGCCGGACCATGGTGGTGCGGGAAACCGAGCCGAGTGCGACCAGCGGGGTGCCCGCGCCAAGGCCGAAGGTCACCATGAGGAGGGAAATCTGCGCCAGGTTCTGGCCCTGCGACGCCAGCGTCGTCGCGGCCCCGAGTGTGGGGCCGACGCAAGGCGACCAGACGACGCCAAGCACGATGCCGATGGCGAACTGGCCCGGCAGGCCGTCCAGATTCAGGCGGGAAATGAAGCCGTCCCCAGCGCTGCTCAGGCCGGAGGCAGCCATCGCCACGCGCCCCTGAAGCCTGGTCGAAAGCAGCAGGATGCCGAAAGCGATGAGAACGACTGCGGCAATGTTCCGGAAGAGCGCCTGATCCAAGCCCAGCGAAGCGCCTAGCGTGGCGACAAATATGCCGACCGAAGCAAACGAGACCGTCAGTCCGAGTGCGAGCGCGTAGGGTCCCAGCCGGTGCGCCGCCAGCGCGGTAGCGACGACGATAGGGACAAGGGGCAGGACGCAGGGCGAGAGAGTCGTCAGAACTCCGGCGACATAACCAAGCCCGTAGGTGCCGGGACCGAACTCCATCGGGTTGGCGCCCCGCGCGGCCTGTTAGAGCGCCTTGGCGAAGGTCGCCGCGAGGTCGGCTTTCCGGGTCTGCCCTGTGGAGCGCGCGACTTCCTTGCCACCCTTGAAGACAACAAATGTGCTTTGCATGGACACGCGCAGCGCCTTCTTCAGGTCTTTCTCCTTGTCGAAGTCGGCCATAAACAGTGTGACATCCTTCATTTTCGGGTCGCGCATAAGCTCCTCCGCGATCGGCTTCTGCGTCTTGCAGGTCGGGCACCAATCGGCGTAAAAGTCAACGATGACCGGCTTGCCTGTGGCCAGAATCCTGTCGAACGCGGCCTTGTCGTAGGGCATTTCGCCTGCCGCGGCGCCAATTGAAAAAAGCAGTGCGAGAGCGGCCAAGGTGTGCTTCAGCCAGATTTCCATTTTTCTTGCTCCAGTAAGATTTTGCTGCGATGTGGCGTCGCCGGATGGCAGCGCAGTAACTTGGTCGATTCTGCGGCAGCGTTACTTACATAGGGCAGCAGCCCCGCTGCAACTGGACCGGAGGGCAGGGTGCCGTACCGTAGCTGCAGAACACGCAGCAGTCGCCGGGCTTCGGTTTGTGCCGTGTTCCGCAGCCGGGGCATACCCAGAAAAACAAGCAGGCGTCGGTCGGCATCGTTTCCGTGCTCGCCTTGCCGCAGGCGGGACAGGTGAGTACGCTCTCGAGAACGGCGGTCACTGCTATTACGCGCCCAGCTTGTCCGCCAGCTCCCCGAATCCATCCACCACGAGCGTGCAGGCCGGATTTGCGTTCGGGTCGGGCGGACCGCCGGGGCCCCATTCATCCGGCCGCCGCACGAACGCGGTCTGGTAGCCGCAGGCACGCGCCGCGTCGAGGTCGAAGTTGTGGCAGGCCACCATCATGATCTCCGCGGGCTCCAGCTGCAGCCACTTCGCGGCGGTGCGGTAGGCCACTGGCCGCGTCTTGTAGATGCCGATCATTTCGCAGGAAATGATGGCATCCCAGTCGATGCCGTTCTTCTTCGATACGTCCACAACGAGCGAGGTGGTGAGCAGGGTGAAGGAGGCCACCACATAGCGCTTGCGCAGCCGCGCCGCGCCAGCCACGAAATCGGGCCAGGCATCCAGCGCGTGCCAGGTGCGCCAGATCGCATCGCGGTCGCCCGTGGTGAGCGCGTCGAGCTTGAACTCGGCGATCACCTCGTCCAGCGTCGAACGATGCACGTCGTCAAAGTTGTACGCGGGATGCTCGGCGTTGACGATGCCTTTGAGCGAGCGGCGGCGATATTCGTTGGTAACCGCGGCCCAATCGGCCTTCAGACCGCGCGCCGCGCCGGCGGCGGCGAATGCACCGCTGATGCCGCGGTGCCAGTCGAGGATGGTGCCGCCGGTGTCGAATGTGAGGGCTTTTATGGTCATGCCTCGCCTCGCGCCGGATAGTTCTTGCTGACCGCAAAATCGATCGCCCCGAGGATGTCCGTGAAATGCGGGCGCGCGAACGGCATGGTGGACACCGAGGCCCAGTACAGCGTGGCATCGGGCTT
>JANNXB010000372.1:0-3941 GCA_031409355.1 Betaproteobacteria bacterium
CAGAAAACGCTGGAGTATTTGACCGGCTACCTGATCGAGAAGGGCCTCGCGATCGAGAACGTGTTCGTCTGGGTGACGATCTTCACCTACTTCGCGGTGCCGCCCGAGTACCAGAAGCGTGTGCTGCTGTGGGGCGTGGTGGGGGCAATCCTGATGCGTGCCGTGCTGATTTATCTGGGCGCGGTGCTGATCCAGCAGTTCTCCTGGATCTTCTACTTGTTCGGCGCGTTCCTCGTTTTAACCGGCGTGAAGATGTTCTTCTTCGTCGGCAAGAAGCCGGACCTCGGCGCCAACCCGGTTCTCCAATGGCTGCGCGCCCGCTATCGCGTGACCGAGCACCTGGAAGGCGAGCGCTTCTGGGTGATGAAAAACGGCCTGCGCTACGCGACACCCCTGCTGCTGGTGGACTTCATCGCGCTCAAGGCGCAGGGCGCGCACCGGGTCTCGGTGAAGGAGGCGGCGATCTGGTCCGTGGTGTGGTTCGGCGCCGCGCTGGCGTTCGCCGCCTGGCTCTGGTGGCACCTGAGCGGGCTGCATGGCGCAGAGGTGGCGAAGCAGAAAACGCTGGAGTATTTGACCGGCTACCTGATCGAGAAGGGCCTCGCGATCGAGAACGTGTTCGTCTGGGTGACGATCTTCACCTACTTCGCGGTACCCGCCGAATACCAGAAGCGCGTGCTGCTGTGGGGTGTGGTCGGCGCCATCGTCATGCGCGTCGTGCTGATCTACCTCGGCGCGGTGCTGATCCAGCAGTTCTCCTGGATCTTCTACCTGTTCGGCGCGTTCCTCGTCTTAACCGGCGTCAAGATGTTCCTCTTCGTCGGCAAGAAGCCGGACCTGGGCGCCAACCCGGTGCTGAAGTGGCTGCGCGCGCGCTTCCGCGTCACCGACACGCTGGAGGGCGAGCGCTTCTGGGTGGTGAAAGACGGCCTGCGCTACGCGACGCCCCTGCTTCTGGTGCTGGTGCTGGTCGAGGTCACGGACCTGATCTTCGCCGTCGATTCCATTCCCGCCATCTTCGCCGTCACCAGCGACCCCTTCATCGTCTTCACCGCCAATACCTTCGCCATCCTCGGCCTGCGCGCGATGTACTTTCTGCTCGCCGACATGGCCGATCGCTTCCACCTGCTGGGCTACGGCCTGGCCCTGATCGTCGCGCTGGTGGGGGTCAAGATGCTGATCCTCGATTTCTACAAGGTGCCGATCCCGTGGATGCTCGGCACGGTCGCCGCGATCCTCGCGGCGTCGGTCGCCGGCAGCCTGCTGGTCCGTTCCGCCGCCAGGGAGACCTCATGAGAGCCGAAGCAGCAGCATTTCCCTAGGAGAGTCGCATGATGCATGCCCTGATCTGGTCCGTGGTTGCCGTGTTGCTCGCGTGCTGGTCGCTCCTTTCCTGGGCGGCACATGCGCTGGTGAGTTGGCCGGGCTGGCGCGCCGGCAATCCGGCCGCCGGGTCGGCCTGGATCGAACAGCTGGTGCTGCCCGCCGGGCTTGCGCCATGGCTGCCGGCCGCGGCGTTCGAGACGTTCAAGTCCGCGATCCTCGCCTCGGGGCCGCTGCTGGAGGGCATTGTCGGTTGGCTGCCAATCGCGGCCGCATGGATCGTCACGGCGGTATGGGTCGTCTGGGCGCTGGGAAGCGTGATCCTGCTCGTTCTCGGCGCGCTCGGCAGCGGGCTGGTTGCGGCATTCGCCGGCAAGAAGACGAGGCCCTGAGCGAACGCGCAAGGCGGTCGGATCCTGCGTTGATACTTTCAAGGGCATGATCAAAATCACCGGCGCCATCCGCGATTTCCTGCGCCTCGAGGCGGCGGGCGGCATGATGCTGTTCGCGGCCGCAGTCGCGGCGATGTTGTGCGCGAACTCGGCGCTGGCGCCGCTCTATGCGGGCTTTCTCGATACGCCGGTGGAAATCCGCTTCGGTGGGTTCCAGATCGCCAAGCCGCTGCTCTTGTGGATCAACGACGGCCTGATGGCGGTGTTCTTCTTCCTCGTCGGCCTGGAGATCAAGCGTGAAGTGCTCGAGGGGGAGTTGTCGCGGCCCTCGCAGATCGCGCTGCCGGCGCTGGCCGCTGCGGGCGGCATGCTGGTGCCGGGACTCATCTACTTCGCGCTCAACCGCGGCGACCCGGTAGCGCTGCAGGGCTGGGCGATTCCGACCGCCACCGACATTGCATTCGCGGTGGGGGTGCTGGCGTTGCTCGGCAGCCGCGTGCCTGTCGCGCTAAAACTGTTCGTGCTCACGCTGGCGATCCTCGATGACCTGGGCGCGATTCTGGTGATCGCGCTGTTCTATACCGAGAAACTCGCGCTGGAGGCGCTGGCGATTGCCTCGGCGGCGGCGGTCGTGCTCGCGTTGTTCAATCGGCGCGGCATGACGGCGGTTCCCGCCTACCTCCTTGTCGGGCTGGTGATGTGGGCCGCGGTGCTGAAGTCGGGCGTGCACGCGACCCTGGCGGGCGTGGCGCTCGCGATGTTCATCCCGCTGCGTGTCGCCGGCGGGGAGCCTCCGCTGAAGCGACTGGAGCGCGAACTGCATCCCTCGGTGGTGTTTTTCATCCTGCCGCTGTTCGCGTTCGCCAACGCCGGCGTGCCGCTTGCAGGGATCACGGCAGTGACGCTCGCCGGGGCCGTGCCTGCGGGTATCGCGCTCGGCCTGGTCGCAGGCAAGCTGATTGGCGTATTCGGCGCGAGCTGGCTCGCCGTGCGTCTGGGCTTCGCGCGGCTGCCGGAAGGCGCCGGCTGGGTGCACATGCTGGGGGCGGCGCTGCTGTGCGGCATCGGCTTCACGATGAGCCTGTTTATCGCCGCGCTCGCCTTCGAGGGCGAGGCGGCGAGCTACGGCGTGCAGAGCCGGCTGGGCATTCTCGTGGGTTCCATCGCCGCGGGCATCGCGGGCTACCTGGTCTTGCGCTACGCCGCGGCGCGGCGCTAGGTAAACTTGGCAGGCCGCGCGACGGCCGCGTCCGTCACCCACAGCGCGAGCGCGTAGTCCGCCGAGTACCGCTCGAGCAGTGCGTCGACGATTTTCTGCGCCGTGCCTGCGTCGCACAGCACCTTGATTTCCACCGAGCGACCGCCTTCCCAGTCGCCGCCGCGCTCACCGCGCGCGCCGCCGCCGCGCACGTCGCTCATGGTGTAGCCGCCCGCGCCGGCCTCGCGCAGGGTTTCCAGCACGCGGCGCTCGAGCGCCGTTTCACAGACCACGGTGACGAGTTTTCGAGCATGCAGTGCCGTCATGGGCCCCTCGCGATGGCCGCCGCCATGCGCTCATAGAGCGGGATGCCGGCCAGCAGGTTGAACGGAAAAGTGATGCCAAGGACAATCGAGATCGACAGCGCGGGGTTGGCTTCCGGCACTGCCATGCGCATCGCTGCCGGTGCGGCGATGTACGAGGCGCTCGCCGCAAGCGTTGCCATCAGTGCGATGCCGCCGTGCGACAGCGCCATCAGCCAGCCCACGCCGGCGCCGATCAGCGCAAAGAGCAACGGAACGATGAGCGCGAACACCACGAGGAATCCGCCCGCTCGCCGCAGTTCCTTCAGTTGCCCGCCCGCCACCAGCCCGAGTTCGAGCATGAACAGGCACAGCGCACCTTTAAACAGATCGCCGAAGAAGGGTTTCACGGGTGCCACGCCCGCGGGTCCGAGCAGCGCGCCGATGGCTAGACCGCCCACCAGCAGCATCACGCTCTTGCCGACAAATGCCTCGCGCACGATCTGGGCCACCTGCGCGGGCCGGCCGGTGCCCAGGCGCGCCAACAGCACCCCGACCAGCAACGCCGGGACTTCGAGCACCGCAACGAAGAACGGCATCGTCGGTTCCGAGGTAATGTCGCGCGCATTCAGATAGGTCAGGGCGGCGGCGAAGGTGACCACGCTGACCGAGCCGTAGTGCGCGGCAATTGCGGCGGCGTTGCTGCGATCAAGCCCGCCGCCGAAG
>JANNXB010000373.1:0-5651 GCA_031409355.1 Betaproteobacteria bacterium
TCGGGCAGCACCATGCACTTCGCGGGCGAATCGCTGAAGGCGATCGCCGGCATCTTCATCGTGCACATCCCCTACCGCGGCGCGGGACCGGCTGTCGCGGACCTGCTCGGCGGCCAGGTGCCGATGGGCATCGCCGGCCTGCCGCCCGTCGTGGGCCCGCATAAGGGCGGCAAGCTGCGCATCCTCGCCGTGACGAGCACCAAACGCTCCGGCGCGCTACCCGACATCCCGGCAATGGCTGAGCTGCCGGGCTACGCCGGCTACAACTTCACCAACTGGACTGGCATCTTCATGGCAGCAAAGACACCGCCTGCGATCATTGAGCGCCTCGCCGCCGAGATCGGCAAAGCCGTGCAGGATCCGACGGTGCGCGAGAAACTGATCGGCGCCGGCGTCGATCCGCTGGGGCTCGGCACCGCGCAATGGGTGCAGATGCTCGCCCGGGAGAAGGAGACCTACTCGAAGATCGCCAAGGCGCGCAACATCAAGGCGGACGACTGATTAGGCCGCTGCCTTGATTGCGAGATCAATAAATTCGGTACGCGTGTCAGCTTCGTTCACTTCGACTTGGGAGGTTGCGCCAACCTGGTCACGTCCGCAATCAACTGCTCTGTCAGAGCACAAAGCTCCGCGATGGCGGATTCTTCCACGTCCAGCACGCCTTCGTATTCGGCCAGGTTGCGCTTCTGATGCGCCGCATCCAGCACGCGCCAGTGCGCGGCGGGCCAATCCAGCGTATGGGGGAGGCACTGAAAAACCATGAATCGCTTTTCGCTCCGGTAGCCATGCCAGCGCAGGGCAGCCAGCGACGCGGCGTGCGCGGAGTTGTAGGAGCTGATGAACCGCCCCTCCTTGGACGCGCCGGCGAGGCGGGCATCGGCGAGGCGAGTCCTCGCCATCGCCATCAGTCGCGCGATCTCAGCCTCATTGCGCGGCTCGGCCTTGAGCTTGCCGATGTGCACGAGGTTATCGAGTGCGGGCAGGGCCAGGGACGTCTCCTATCAGCAGAAGCTTGGGCTGTGCCAGTACGCGATTCACAAATGAATCGCGTTCGGCCTGACGACGTTTGAATTCCATGAGCGAGAGGCACGTGGCATTGATCTTCCGTCCCAGCTGCGTTTCCAGCGGCTCCAGTAGTTCAAGAATCTTGCTCAGCAGCAGATCCTTGCCAACCAGCATCACGTCGATGTCGCTCTTTGCGGTCTCGGTGCCCTTCGCTACGGAACCATATATAAATGCCGTGTCGAGCTTCGGCGCGAGCGGGGCCAACGCCTCTCGTAGCATCGGCTCAGCGCCGAGCGTTTTCCGCGTGAGCCCCACCAGCTCCCCGTAGACCGGGCTCTCCGCGTTTGCCTGAAATGTGCGCAAGTTCCCGACGCGCTCCGAATGAACCAGCCCCGCCTTAGTCAGCTTATTCAGTTCTCGCTGCAGCGAAGCGCTCCCTAGACCTGTAAGGCGCCGCAATTCGCTCAGGTGATAGCTACGCTCCGGCTGCCCGAATACCCATCGAAAGACGCGGGACTGGCTATCGGAAAAAAGGGCTTCGACCATAGACATGGCCAGATATTAGCATGATCGTGCCAATATATGGCACGATCCCAGTAAGACTCATTAGCTTGAGGCTTGTTACTAGCGTTTCCTCCCGACTTGCTTTTCGCCAGGAAGAAGGTTGGCATTGGCCACCATTTCGACCAGCGCATTTGTCCGAGCCTCTATCATTTCCGCATCCCAACTCAGGGTAAGGTTGCCCAAACGATGAACCCATTTGTCCTGCAAGTCTGCTGCCCTCTCCCGATCGCCCTCCGCAATCATCTTTACCCACTGATCCGGTAATTTTTCAGCTTGCGGCAGTACGTGTTCTACAGTCCAGACGAAGCGATCCTTGTCATCACGTGCCCAGAAGTCATGTTTATACTCCCGCGGTCCTTTAGGGTGCCTGTTTTTGCGCTGACGGATTAGACTTGTGCCATTCTGCCAGATGGACTCGCCATGAAAAAGAAACCGAACATTCTCGTCATCCTGATCGACGACCTGCGCTACGACGAGTTCGGCGCGGGCGGGCATCCGTACATGAAGACGCCGCACATCGACCGGCTCGCGCACGAGGGCGCGCTGTTCGAGCGCGTCTTCCATACCACCTCGATCTGCTCGCCCAACCGCGCCTCGATCGTGACCGGGCAATACGCCAGCCGCCACGGCATCATCGACAACGTGGCGCGCGGCGCGATGAGCCACCGGCTGCCGAATTACCACCTGGACCTGCAGAAGCTCGGCTACCAGACCGCGCACATCGGCAAGTGGCACATGGGCAACGACGGCATGCCGCGCAAAGGCTACGACTACTGGGTGAGCTACGACGGCCACGGCAAGATCTCGAACCCGCGGCTGTGCCACGACGGCAAGTACATCCAGCACGAGGGCTACATCACCGACATCATGAACGACCTGGCGGTCGAGTTCCTGGAGAAGCAGAAGGGCGACAAGCCCTGGTCGCTGTTCTTCGCGCACAAGGCGGTGCACCCGGACGCCGAGCAGGCGGCCGACGGCACCGTGTCGTTCGGCAAGCTGGGAGGCTACATCGTCGCCGAGCGCCACAAGGACTTGTACAAGGACGCCATCTTCCCGAAGAAGCCGAACATGCTTCCCTACGAAGAGGTCATCAAGCAGAAGCCGGCCTGGACGGAGATTTTCAAGATGCGCAGCGAGCCCGCGTCGCGCGAGCTGCTCGCCGCCATCCACGCCGGCACGCAGGAGGAGATCCGACTGCGCGCGCGCATGATGGCGTCGGTGGACGAGGGCGTTGGCATGATCCTCGACACGCTGGAGAAAAAGGGCGAGCTGGACAACACGTTCATCGTCTTCCTCGGAGACAACGGCTACTTCTTCGGCGAGCACGGCCTGGGACCGGAAAGAAGGTTCGCTTATGAGGAAGGAATACGCTGTCCGTTCCTGGTTCGATTTCCCAAGCTGGTCAAGGCAGGGACTCGAAAGAACGAATTGCTTATTTGCCAGGACATCGCGCCCTCGCTGATCGAGCTCGCCGGCGGAAAACCCGGGCCGCAGATCCAGGGCAAGTCATTCCTGAATCTGTTCAAGGGCAGGAAAATGCCGTGGCGGAAAGCCGTGCTCGCCGAATACTGGGCCGAGCAGGCCTATCCCTGGCTGATCGGCATGACCTACAAGGCGATCCGTACCGAGCGCTACAAGCTGATCCACTGGGTGAACCGCGGCAAGGACGGGGAGTTGGACGAGTTCTACGACCTGGAGAAGGATCCCTTCGAGCTGAAGAACCTGATCAGGAGCAAGCCTCACGCGGCGATCCGCGAGAAGCTGCACCGCGATCTGAAGGTCCTCGTCGCCGAGGCGGTAGGGCTGTAGTTACTCGGCCTTGATGTTCGAGGCGCGCACGACCTTCGCCCAGCTCGCGCTCTGCTCGTGTACCCAGGCGCCGAGGTCGGCGGGGGAGGAGGCGACGATTTCGCCGCCGAGCGCGAGCATGCGGTCGCGCACTTCAGGAATCTTCACCACCTTCGCGATTTCTGCTTGCAGCCGGTTGACGATCGCCGGCGGCGTGCCCGCCGGCGCGAAGATCGCGTTCCATTCGTAGACCTGGTAGCCGGGCATGCCGGACTCCGCCACCGTCGGCAGGTCGGGCGCGGCGGCCGAGCGTTTCGAGCCGGTGATCGCGAGCGCTTTCAGCTTGCCGTTCTTCACATGCGGCAGCGCCGAGGCCATGTTGCCGAAGTAGAGCGGTACCTGACCGCCCATCACGTCGATGAGGGCCGGGCCGCCGCCCTTGTAGGGCACATGCACCATGTCGAGCCCCGCGCGCTGGCGGAACAGTTCGGCCGCAAGGTGCTGCGCCGAGCCGTTGCCCGAGGAAGCGAAAGCGATTTTTCCGGGTTCGGCTTTTATCTTGGCGATCAGGTCCTTGATCGAGGAAACCGGATTCGCGGGGTGCACCAGGACCACGTTCGGGAACAGGGCCAGCAGCGTGACCGGCGCGAAGGCCTTGTCCGGGTCGTAGGGCAGCTTCGGATAGAGGCTCGGGTTGACCGCGAAGGCCGTCGCATCGAGCATCAGCGTGTGGCCGTCCGGCGCGGATTTCGCCACCAGGTCGGCGGCGATGGTGCCGCTCGCGCCGCCGCGGTTCTCGACCACCACCGGCTGGCCGAGGGCTTCACCCAGCCTGGGCGAAATCAGCCGCGCCATGGTGTCAGCACCGCCGCCGGCAGGGTACGTCACGACCAGCCGTATTGGTTTTGAAGGATAAGGCTGTGAATAGATTACAAAAGGGAAGAACAGGACCAGGGCGAGGAGGATGCGCGTCATGCTGGATATGCTGCCACGCTTTGGACTAGTATGTAACAGCACCTCGTGAGCATGGGAGGCTGGACATGCAAGTCAAAGAGATCCTGCGGGTCAAGGGCAACAGGCTGATCACCGCCGAGCCCGGAAGCCGGGCGGTCGACGCGGTGAAGACCATGGCCGAGCAGAACCTCGGCTCGCTGGTGGTCCTAGACCAGGGCCGCATGGCCGGCATGCTTACCTTCCACGAACTGCTCGCGGCGCTGGCCAAGCGCGGCGGCGCCCTCGGCGACGTCAAGGTGAGCGAGATCATGGTGAAGGATCCCGTCACCGCCACGCCGGACATGGAAGTCAACGACCTGCGCCGCACCATGCTCGAGACCAGCGCGCGCTACCTGCCGGTGATGCAGGACGGCAAGCTGCTCGGCGTGATTTCCTTCCGCGACGTGGCGAAGGCGGTGCTCGAAGAGCAGGACTTCGAGAACAAGATGCTCAAGGGCTATATCAAGAATTGGCCGGCCTAGCTCTACTTCTATCCTGAAACGACGAAACTTATTGCTTGGCGGCGCCGCGCTCGCCGGTGCCGGTGCGCTTGCGGCCTGGAAATTCTGGCCCGAGCAGGGATTCTGGAATCCCTGCCGCCCGAACCTGCCGCAGGCCCTTGCCCGCCACGAACTCGTGGCGGCGGCCTGGGAAGGGCTGGCCGCCGATCGCGTCTGGGATGCGCACGCGCACCTGGTCGGCGTGGGCGATTCCCCGAGCGGGATCTACATCAATCCGAAGATGGACAGCCTGCTGAACCCGGGAAATTACGCCCGGCGGCTGTTCTTCCTGAACGCGGGCTGCGCCTACGACCTGCCCGGCGGCAGCGTCGACCGCGCCTACGTGCGGCGGCTGCTCAACCTCATGGGCGGCCTGCGCCGCGGCGCAAAGCTGCTGCTGTTCTCCTTCGAGCGCGCTTACGGCGAGGACGGCAAGCGCCGGGACGAACTCACCAGCTTCCATGTTCCCGACGGCTATGCGCGCGAGGTGGCGCGCGAGTATCCGAACTATTTCGAGTGGGTCGCCTCGATTCATCCTTACCGCGCGGATTGCGTCGCGGCACTGGAGACGGCCAGAAAGGACGGCGCGCGCGCGGTGAAATGGCTGCCCGGCGCCATGGGCATGGATCCGGCCTCGCCGCTCTGCGACCGTTTCTACGAAGCGGCGGCTCGGCTGAAAATGCCGATCGTTTCGCACGCCGGCCTGGAGCGCGCGGTGCTCGGCACCGACACGCAGGACTTCGGCAATCCGCTGCGCCTGCGCCGCGCGCTGGATGCCGGCGTGCGCGTCGTGGTGGCGCA
>JANNXB010000374.1:0-2163 GCA_031409355.1 Betaproteobacteria bacterium
AGGCGCAGGATGTTGCGCTTGATGCCGTAGTCGTAGGCGACGACGTGGAATTTCGTCTCGATGTTTTTGCGGTGCCCCGTTCCGAGTTCCCAGCGGCCTTCGTTCCACTCGTAGGGCTTGTCGACCGTGACGACTTTGGCCAGATCCATGCCGGCGAGTCCCGGAAATGCTTTTGATTGCTTCAATGCATTCTCAACATCCACGTCACCGGCCGCAGGATCGCCTCCGGCGATGAGGCAACCGTTCTGCGCCCCTTTTTCCCGCAGGATGCGTGTGAGCTTGCGCGTGTCGATGTCGGCGATCGCGACGATCTTGTGTTCCTTCAGGTAGGAACCCAGGTCGGTCTGGCTGCGCCAGTTCGATTCCAGCGCCGGCAGGTCGCGCACCACCAGGCCCGCCGCGTGCACCGCGCCCGCCTCCTCGTCTTCCCGGTTCACGCCGGTGTTGCCGATGTGCGGGTAGGTCAGGGTGACGATCTGGCGGCAATACGAGGGATCGGTGAGGATCTCCTGGTAGCCGGTCATCGCGGTGTTGAACACCACCTCGCCGACACTGGAGCCCGGTGCGCCGATGGACCGGCCCCGAAACACCGACCCGTCAGCGAGGACGAGGGCGGCGGAATCGAGCACTGGCACGGCAAACTCCCGGTTTAGACAGCAAAAATAAGCAGATACGAAAAAGCGGAAGAGGCTTGCGCCTCTCCCGCTCAATTTGAGCGACGAATTATACCGCGCCGGCTAACTCAGGCCAAGCACATCGTTCATGTCGTAGACGCCGGGGCGCTTGCCGCGCAGGAAACGGGCCGCGCGCAGCGCGCCCAGGGCGTAGGTCATGCGGCTCTGCGAGCGGATGGTGAGTTCGACCCGTTCGCCCGCGCCGGCGAAGATCACCGTGTGCTCGCCGACGATATCGCCGCCGCGGATCGCATGGAAGCCGATCTGCCTGTCCGGCCGCACGCCGGTATCGCCCTCGCGGCCGTGCGCGGCTTCCTTCTTCAGGTCCCTTTTCAACGCAGAAGCAACGACTTCCCCCAGCTTTAGGGCCGTGCCGGAGGGCGCGTCCACCTTGTTGCGGTGGTGCGCTTCGACGATTTCCACATCGAAATCGTCGCCCAGGATTCCGGCCGCGACTTCGGCGAGCTTGAAGAGTGCGTTCACGCCGACCGCGAAATTGGGCGACATGGCGATCGGGATCCTGCGCCCGGCCCGCAGGATCGCCTTCTTCAGCGGATCGGAAAAGCCGGTGGTGCCGATGACGATGGACTTGCCCAGCCGCGCGCAGATTTCCAGGTGTTCGATGGTCCCCTCGGGGCGGGTGAAATCGATCAGCACGTCGCCGGCCGCGATCGCCCTGGCGGCATCCGCGCCCACCTTCACTCCGCCGAGGCTCATGCCGATCGAGGTGCTGCCTGGCATGTCGAGCGCGGCGGCCAGCACGAGCGACTTGTCGGCGCGCACGCCCTCGATGAGCGTCTGCCCCATCTTGCCGCCCGCCCCCGCGACCACCACCCGGATCGGAGCGCGCTTCACAGGCCGATCTTTTCCCGCAACCGGTCGAAGAATCCGGGCGTCTTCTTTTCTTCGGCCGCCGTTTTCTCTTCGGGCTTGGGTGCCGGCGCGGCCTCGGACTTGGTCTCGTAATTCGTCGTGCCCCAGTTCTGCTGGGGTTGCGCGGGCTTCTCGGGCTCCGCCGCCGGCTTCGCGGCATCGGCCACCGGCTTGGCTTCGGCTTTCGCTGCGGGCTTGGCTTCGGGCTTGGGCTTTGCTTCAGGCTTCATCAGCGGGTCGAACCCGCCCGCCTGGACCGCGCCGTCAGAAGGCATCAGGTCGCCGAGCGCCCGTGCCAGCTTGCTGTTTTCGAACACCACCGACAGGTTGCGCTGCTCCTTCTTGCCGTTCGGCATCTCGCGGAAGAACACGTAGTCCCAACGGTCGGCGTGGAAAATGTCGGTGACCAGCGGCGTGCCGAGGATGAACCTCACCTGCTCCTTGGTCATGCCGGGATTGAGCTGCGCAACCATTTCCTGCGAAATGAAATTTCCCTGCTGGATCACCATCCGGTAGGGCGTGACCCCCGGAACCCTGGGTATCTCAACGGACTTGCAGGCCGGCAGGAGCACGGCGGCCAGCACTGCCAGGAGTCCGCCAGAAGCGCGGTAGAGAT